>JAHWJF010000504.1 GCA_019348515.1 Chloroflexota bacterium
TTGCAGCCGGCTCCCGCCGTTCCCGGCCGCCTGTCCCGCGCCCGCCGTGGCTCGAAGCAAACCCCGGCGCGAGAGTCCTCTGTGATCGGCTGACTGCGGCCGCATCCCGAAATCTGACATCGTTCTCTCCCTTCGTCGTACTAGCGCTCATATCGAGGGTGGCACGGGACGAAACGGGATTCTGCCGTGGGCAGAATTCACCGCTATCCACATTCTTTCACGTCTCCGCACGGCAAGGCTAGGCAGGGCTGAAATGCTTGTCAACGGGAGCAGCGATGCGGCGATTCCTGCCTCCTCGTATGATCACGCCAGCAACGTCAGAGCACTCACGATTGAGGACTGGTGCAATGGGGAACGGTCCAGAGCTCGCTGGCCAGGTCGCCTTGGTCACGGGCGCGGGTGCCGGTATCGGGCGCGCCATCGCCTATGCATTGTCGGAAGCCGGAGCTCAGGTCGCGGTATCAGACATCGATCTCGAGGCGGCGCGACGAGTCGCCAGCGAAATCTCCGCGGCAACTGCCCTCACTCTCGATGTTACGTCGGCTGAGAGCGCTGCGAGGGCGGTGACCGAAGCGGAGGCCACACTTGGCCCGCTCGATATCCTCGTTAATAACGCGGGTGTCTCGACCATGAACCGCATCGAAGACCTCACCCCTGAGGAGTGGGATTTCAACTTCGATGTGAACGCCAAGGGCGTCTTCGTCGTCACGCGTGCGGCGTTGCCCGGTATGATCGCTCGCCGCGCGGGCTGCATCGTAAATACCGCTTCGATGGCGGGCAAGAAAGCGGTACCGCTGCTCGCGCACTACGCTGCCTCGAAGTGGGCGTGCATTGGCTTCACCGTCTCGGCCGCAGTCGAACTTGGTCCGTACGGCATCCGGGTCAACTGCGTCTGCCCAGGTTATGTCGAGACGTCGATGCAGGAACGCGAGCTTGTCTGGGAAGCTGGGCTGCGCGGAGTTTCGCCAGAGGAGGTGGCGGAAGGGTACATCCGGCTGACCCCGCTCGGCCGCATGGAAACCCCGGAGGACGTGGCGCGGGTCGTGCGGTGGCTCTGTTCGCCGCAAGCGGCGTTCGTTACTGGCGCGGCCGTCGACGTCACTGGCGGTTCTCACCTGACATGAACCAACAACCGAGGTTCGACACGATCGTTGTCGGTGCGGGGGCGGCGGGATGCGTCATTGCCAACCGGCTGTCCGAGGACCCCACTCGCGAGATCCTCCTCCTGGAGGCAGGACCCGATTACGGCCCGGACCGGTCATCCTGGCCGCCCGATCTGCTTGACCCCACCAACGTCTGGCCCGACTTGTACAGCTGGGGATACACCCTGGCGGGACGCGACGCGGACAACCCGTTTTCGCTGCCCCGTACACGGATCGTGGGAGGAACGACGACGGTCAACGGCTGCGTCTGGCTCCGCGGCTCCGCCGCGGACTACGATGGCTGGGCGACCGCCGGAAACCCGGGATGGAGCTTTGAGGATCTCCTTCCCTGCTTTCAGCGAGCGGAGACCGATCCCCTCGGGGGGTCACTCGCGGGCACGAGTGGACCGGTGCCGGTGTTTCGCGTTGCCGACCAGGACATTGCGCCGGCTGAGCGGGCGTTCATGGCGGCCGCCGCATCGCTCGGGATTCCCATCGCGGCAAATCTCAATGGCACGCCCAACCAGGCGCCGTGCGTCGGTTCGACGCCGAAGAACATCGTCGACGGCGTCCGCATGAACGCGGCATTCACCTATCTAGCGCCGGCTCGCTCCCGTCGCAACCTGACGATTCGCGCCGATACGGTTGTCGATCGCGTGCTTTTCGAGAACGGTCGGCCCATCGGTTTTAGGCTCGTCGATGGCGACGTGGTGACCGGACGCGAGATCGTGCTCTGCGCCGGAACTTACGGCTCACCCGCGATTCTGCTTCGCTCCGGGATCGGGCCAGCAGAGCACCTGCGCGACATCGGCATCCCGGTCACCAAGCATCTTCCCGGGGTTGGCGAAAACCTGCTCGATCATCCCCTCGTTTCACCGGATCGACCGCGGCCGCGGCTGGTGCGCGCGGAATACGCGCCCCGCTCCCGGTCGTTCATCCCTGTACTGGCAAAGGCTCGGAGCCGGCACGCGGGCGACGACATCGACCTGCACATCTACATCGGACAAAACTTCGACGAGGTGCTCGGGGCGTGGTTCTTGTGGATCACGGCCAGCCTGCAATTCGCTCGCTCTCAGGGTCGAGTGCGGCTGACCTCCGCGGACCCGATGACGCCACTCGACATCGACCACGCGTACCTCAGCGATCCGGCCGATCTCGAGGCCCAATGCGATGGCATCATGCTGATCGAGCGGATCATCACCTCCGCCCCCATGCAAGGCGTCCTCCAGCCGTTCG
>JAHWJF010000125.1 GCA_019348515.1 Chloroflexota bacterium
AGGAGAACCGCTGATGATCGCTACCAAGACTCGACCCTCTCTCGACGACCTGCGCCGCAAGAGCGTCGAGGCGCGCAAGCTGATCGTGGAGGCGATCCATCACGCGGGAGCAGGTCATCTCGGCGGCCCGCTCTCGGCGACCGACATCCTCACCGCGCTCTACTTCGATCAGATGAATGTCGATCCGGGCAATCCTGATTGGGCCGGGCGAGATCGCTTCATCCTCAGTAAGGGGCACTCCTCGATCGCGCTCTACACCGTACTCGCCATGCGAGGCTACTTCCCGATTGAGGAGCTGCATACCTTCGACGCGGCCCACTCGCGTTTGCAGGGGCACCCGGACATGCACGCCCTACCCGGGCTGGAGATGTCGACCGGGTCGCTGGGCCAGGGTCTCTCCCCGGGCGCGGGTATGGCGCTGGGAGCGAAGGTACGCGGCGAGACCTTCCACACCTGGGTGATGGTCGGCGATGGGGAGATCCAGGAGGGCCAGATCTGGGAGGCGGCGTTCATGGCCGCCCGGTACCGGCTCGACAATCTCACGGCCATCCTCGACTACAACGGTCTGCCCCAGTTCGGCTGGCCCCAGGCGGGTGGGTTCACCCGCGAGACCCCGATCGACGATCCGGGCGCCAAGTTCCGGGCATTCGGCTGGCATGTCATCGAATGCGATGGCCACGACCAGGCGAGTATCCGCGAGGCGTTGGACGCGGCACAGGCCTTCAAGGGGGAGCCAACCTGCGTCGTCGCACACACCGTCAAGGGGAAGGGCGTCTCCTTTATGGAAGGGGACTTCAACTGGCATGCCAAGGTGCCGAGCGACGAGCAGCTCGTGGACGCGCTGGCGGAGCTGGACGCCCAGTTGGCGGAACTCGGGAACGGAGAGGCGGCATGAGCAGTGCGACGTTGAAAACGCAACGGATCGAGCCACTGCCGCTGGCCGGAGCAGAGCAGGAAGCGCTACGCGAGGTGTGGGGGCAGACCCTGGTCGAGCTGGCGGCGGACTTCCCCGACCTGGTCGTGCTCGACGGAGATCTCGCCAACTCCACGCGTGCCGACATCTTCGCCGCGGCGGTGCCAGATCGCTTCTTCGAGATGGGGATCGCCGAGCAGAACATGGTCGGCGTCGCGGCGGGGATGGCGACCCTTGGGTTCGTGCCCTGGCTGTCGACCTTCGCCGCCTTCATGGCCAACCGGGCGACCGACCAGGTACGTATCGTCGTGGCCCAGCCGCATTTGAACGTCAAGATGTGCGGCGGCTACACCGGCATCCTCACCGGCAAGACCGGCAAGACGCATCAGAGCGTCGAGGACATCGCGATCTTCCGCGCCATGCCGGGGGTCGTCACGCTGGCCCCGGCAGACGGGGTCGAGCTGCGCTCCGCCATGCGCGCCATGATGGAGACGCCCGGTCCCATGTACCTGCGCGTCACCCGCGATCCCTCGCCAGTGATCTTCCCGACTGACTACAGATTTCAGATTGGCCCCGGCGTGCTGCTTCGCGAAGGCGCCGATATCGGTCTGATCGGTACCGGCGTGGAGACGGTGCGCGTGCTGGAGGCGGCCGATATGCTTGCCAGAGAGGGGGTCGCGGCAAGCGTGCTGCACCTGCCGACACTGAAACCGATTGATGGGGACGCCATCGTCGCGCTCGCGGAGCGGACCGGCCGCATCGTCACCGCCGAGGACCACTCGATCATTGGGGGGCTCGGCGGCGCCGTGGCGGAGATCCTTGGTGAGCGCCGCCCGACGCCGATGCGCCGGGTTGGTCTCCGCGACGTCTATGGCGAGTCCGCCCCGAACGACTACCTGCTCGAGGCCTACGGGATCTCAGCCGGGCATGTCGTGGCGGAAGCCAGAGCGCTCATCGAACGGACGTGATGGTTCGGTTCACGCGTAAAGGAGGTTGGTTCATGTTGCGGTTCGCGCTCTTCATCGTCGGCGCTTGCTTTCTCTCCATGGCTATTGCCGCGCCAAGTCTGGCCGGGGCGCAAGAGGCGACGCCGGCAATCGACTCTTCCGCGGGGCCGGCGCTGATCGAGGATTATCTAGCAGCCCTCAACGCCCATGAGCCCGAAAGGGTGGCCGCGCTCTATGCCGAAGACGCAGTCGTCGAGCAGGCAATCGAGCGCGGCAACACCTTCGTCGGCCGGGATGAAATCCGGGGATGGGTCGCCGCCAACGTGCAAGGGATTCCCGATCTCGACGTGACGACGGAGTCGATTATCAGCGAAGGCCAGCGTATCGCCTGGGCATGGGTCTACCGTGGGGCCTATACCGGACAGTTTCCCGGGCTCCCCGCGGGGCAGGGCCAGCCGGTGGAGTTGCGAGGGGTGAGCCTGCTGGAGTTGCAGGACAACATGATCGTCCGAGAGACCGTCTATTTCGACAACTCCGCGTTCTTGACCCAGATTGGAGGCTCGGCGACCCCGACTGCACAACCCGCCGCGGCGACCGGCTCGGTGACTGCCCATGTCTTTGTCTGCCCCGATGACCTACACCGATCGATACGGTGGGATGCAGTCGAAAGCGAGTTCGCGGCCTATGAGGCTGACTTGCTGGCTGGCTGCAGGTCGTTCGACGACCCTGCTGTCGCTCCCCTGCTGGTCACCCTCCCCGATCAGGAGCCGACGTTGCCAGGGACTGAAGTCGCTCCAGGTGTGTACGGTTGGAGCGACGTCCCTTTTGGTGACTATGCCCTTGGCAGCGCGAACACAGGCCTGCCGCCAGGCTTGGGGAGCGTATTGCTCACTCGTGTCGGGACGGGTCCTGTTCAGAACCCCGGGTTGCGATTGGACACAACGACACCACACGCCGAGTATCGTTACTTCTACTTCCTGATGACAGGAACACCGGAAAACGACTCGGCACCTTGACCTTCCGGCCTCTACGCGCAGTCGGCGGAGGTTAACCTCCGCTGACTGCGCTATCCAGGGGCGTGGGGCTGCGCCACCGCATCTCCGGCGGACCGTCGCTGCCCGTCTACAAAACCCAGATGAGCAAAATGATCACCAGGATGACTAGAAGCACACCACCACCGATATACATAGCTTTTGCACCTCCTCTCCGTAGATAGAGCAGGAATCGCGCCAACCGCATGGTTCCACGGTCAAACGCATGTTCCGCCGGCAGCGCGGGAGTCCTGCGAGTCTGATACGAGATCCGATTGCTCCCTTGGCTGGGCGGCGTGCGGGGCCGCCTGCTGCCGGATGTGCGTTATGGAAGGTCGCGAAGACCGCGAAGGCTGCAAAGAATGCAAAGGCTACGAGAGGCAGGGCGGAGGAACGGCCGGGGCCGATGCCCGGTGCCGGGGCTGATCATCCGAAGCTCATATGAGGCGTGTGTAGTCGATTCTCGCGTCAGCCTTCAAGATCAATGCCGATTCGCCTTCAATACGGGATCGCACGAGGCGAACAATGCCTGCTGCGATTCACGAGTAGGCGTTAGGCTGGTACGGCGTTGTCATTCGCGATGGGTCACCGCGGAACGGGTCGCATTGGCGAGCAGTGCCGTCATCGCCGCGAGGACGACGATGAGTGCCAAAATCGCCCGGAGTGAGGTGAACTCGGCAAGCCATCCCAGGATGGGGGGACCAGCGAGGAACCCGCCATATCCCACCGTGGCCACGCTGGCGACCGCTTGGCCGCGGGGCAGGGTTGGATGATTGCCGGCCGCGCTGAACACCAGGGGGTAGACGATCGAAAGCCCGAGACCCACGGCGGCGAATCCCAGCAACATGACGACCGGCTGATTGAGCACGAGGGCGATCCCCAGTCCAAGCGCGGCTAATGCGCCTCCGTAGCGCACCAGGTGAGGCGCCCCGAACCTGCGCACGAGCATGTCGCCGGTGAAGCGGCCGACGAGCATGGCGACGGAGAAGGCGGCAAATCCCAGGGCGGCGAAACCACTACTGGTGTGAAGTACCTCCCGCAGGTACAACCCGCTCCAGTCAGCCACCGCTCCCTCTCCGACCGAGGCACACAGCGCCAGTGTGCCCAGGAGCCAGAGAGAGCGCGGCGGCAATGAGAAGGCAGCCGCAGGCGCGCCCTGGCGTGGGTCTTTGGTGTCGGGGATCAACCAGCGGTGAACCCACCCCAAGACGATGAGCCCCAGAGCGCTGATGACCAGAAAATGGACGAGCGGCGGGAGGTTGAGAAGCGCCGCCCCCGCGCCGAGCGCCGCACCGACAAATGCGCCCAGGCTAAAGCAGCCGTGGAGCGAATTGATGATGCTGCGGCCAGCAAAACGCTCGACCTCGATCCCCTGGGCGTTCATGGAGACGTCCATGCCACCATTGCCGAAGCCAAACACAAGAAGCGCAAGGATCAGCAGGAGCAGGTGCGGGGCAATGCTAATGAAGGGCAATGCCACGACCATGATCACGGCAAAGAGAAGCACCGTGGTGGCGCTGGAGCGGGTGTCGACCAGCCGGCCAGTGAGCGGAAAGGCGACAAGCGCCCCCGCCGCGATGGCCATCAGGGCTATCCCAACCTGTCCGGGACTGAGATCGAGGCGATCGGTGATGCTCGGAATGCGGGAGATCCAGGAGCCGAACGTCACGCCGTTGACAGCGAAGATGGCCGCAATGGCGAGCCACGCCAAGCGTCGTGAAGGCGACCCCGGTTTGTCCGGAGTTGGAGGGCCGCCATCGGTCACGGCGCTTTGCGCCTTTGCTGTCTGGAACTGTCCCGGTTCGGAAAACCCGGGCGGGGACTGTCGCTCCACGGCGTCCTCCATCACCCGGCTTCGGGCTCCCGAGGGGATCTCAACGGGATGACGGGTTACCCGGCGCCAGGACCGAGGAGTGCCAGAGCGGCAAGCGCGTAGGCTCGTGTGGCCTCCAGCACCTCGTCGATGCCGACCCACTCGTCGGGGACATGGGCCAGGCGGGGATCGCCCGGTCCATAGATGATGGTCGGGTACCCCGCGGCGGCGAAATGCCGCCCGTCCGAGGCCATGCTGAACCCTGTCAGCTCCGTCGAGAGCCCGAGGTAGTCATTCGCTGTCAGCATCGCCCGTGCCAGACCGCCGTTGGGATCGCTCATCGTCGCCGCGCGCATCTCCGAAGCCGGACTCACCGCGACAGTGATCCCGGAGAGTCCGGAAACGGCCGCTTCGGCGATGGTGCGAATCTCGGCCATCGTTTCGGCCGGATCCTCGCCGGGTATGAGACGGCGATCGATGAAGATGGCGCAGCGGTCGGGAACGACATTCGCCTTCACGCCGCCGTCGATCATGTTGACCGAGGCGGATGAAGGCTTGAAGTACGGGTGCGTCCGCTCGGCAAGCCGTGGGTGCAGCTCCTCCCCCAGCGCGACGATCACCCGCCCCATACCCTCGATGGCGTTGGCGCCTTCCCAGGGCAAGGCGCCGTGCGCGGTCCGCCCGCTGACGACGATATCGACACCGGCAGTCCCTTTCTCGCCGACGGCAACCCGGTTCAGCGTCTGCTCGCCGACGATCACCCCATCCGGGCGCAACCCGGCAGCGGCGATGAGATGGAGCGCTCCCGCCCCGGAGGTCTCCTCATCCGCGACCTCGGTGACTATCAGACGCCCGCGCAGCGGCACCCCAGAACGCGCCAGCGCGACAGCGCCCATCACCTGGGCGGTAACGCTGGCCTTGTCGTCGCCCGCGCCACGCCCATAGACGCGGCCGTCGGCGATCTCGGCGGCAAACGGGGGGTGCGTCCAGGCCAGCTCATCGCCGGTCGGCACCACGTCGAGATGGGCGTTGAAGCAGAGCGTCGGGCCGTCCCCGGTTCCCCATTCGGCGACGATGTTCGGTTTTCCTGGCGCGTGCTCGAGAGAGCGCACCGCGAATCCCGCCGCCACGAGCGGTTGCTTGCAGACTGCCGCGGCCTCGGATACGTCGCCGGGGGGATTAACCGACGGGGAGCGCACGAGCTCGCGCAGGAAGGTGACCGTCTCTTCCGGATCGATGGCGGCCAGGACCGCGCGGGCGTCGTCATCGTGGAATCCGACGGGGGATGATGCGTCCAAGCGGCGAGCTCCTTCTCCACAGGCGATTCATGCGGCGTTCGGATGCGTATCGAGGGGCCAGTATACTGGCGGGCTGATGGGTTCCCTGGAACACGTACTGGGGATCTTTGCGAATGATGACGAGGAGCGACTGATGGAGAAGAAAAAGCGGGTGGCGATGGTCGTGGCAAACAACTTCGAGGATTCGGAAGCGATCGATCCCATGAACCACCTCGAGTCGCTCGGTGCGGACGTGGTGACCATCGGCGAGGCCAAGGGCACGGTTGAGGGCAAGAAAGGTGGCGTGCTCGAAGTGGAGTGCACGTTCGCCGAGGTGACACCCGAGCAGTTCGACCTCCTCGTCATCCCTGGGGGCGGTGCCCCGGAGAACCTGCGAATCGTCGACGAGGCCGTCGATTTCACGCGCCGCTTCGTTGAGTCCGGGAAGCCAGTCGGCTCGATCTGCCACGGACCGCAGCTCCTCATCTCGGCCAAAGTGCTCGACGGACGCACCGTCACCGCCGTGAAGAAGATCCGGGACGACGTCATGAACGCGGGCGCATCCTACGTCGATGAACCGCTGGTCATCGATGGCAACCTGATCACCTCCCGCGTACCCGGCGATATTCCGCAGTTCAACGAGGCCCTGGGTAAAGCGATCGGGCTGGGCGAGTAGGCAGCCACCCTCGCCGGCGTGTATACGCCTCGCGGATTTGGGATCTCTGAGCTCGGGGATATCGAGGTCGTCGCGGTCGGCGAGGAACTCCATCTCTTCCATCTCACACTGCCGAACCACGACGTGGTTCAGCACGCGATCAGCCGGGATGGACTCTCCTGGACACCAGTCCCGGCGGCGCTGCGCACCGGCGATCCGGGAGCATGCGACGACGACCAGATCTGGACGATGAGCGTCACGCCACGACCGAGCGGTGACGGCTACCTGATGCTCTACACGGCGTTGGCCACGAGCGACGACGGTCGCATCCAGCGCGTGGCCATGGCGAGGTCGAACGACCTGCTGCACTGGACCAAGTTGCCCGGGTCCGCGGTCATCGCGGCCGACCCTCGTTGGTACGAAGCGGACCCCGGGGCTACGGGAGCCGTCTCCTGGCGAGACCCGAAACCGGTTCGTGTTGAAGACGGCTACCTGGCCACCATTTGTGCGCGAGAGAACCTGGGCCCGTTGCCGAGGCGGGGCTGCGTCGGTCTCATGGTCTCGGACGATCTCGAGCGCTGGGAAACGCGCGCCCCGCTCTTTGCGCCGCGTCGCTACTGGGATCTGGAGTGCCCGCAGGTCTTTCGCCTCGGCTCGCGGCCGGATCCAGCGCGCTGGTACCTGACCGCCGCCATCATGGAGGATCGCTCCCAGCGGTATTGGACCGCTCAGGCGGCAACTGGTCCGTACCACGTGCCGCCGGGCGGCGATCTCCTCGCCCCCGCCGGCCACTACGCGGCCCGAATCACCCGCTGGCGGGACATGGATCTCCTCTTCGCCTGGCATCAACCGAAGCTGCACGAGGGCTGGATGACATCGTCGCGCACGGTCGACTGGGTTGACGCGCGGAATCCGTTCGGCAAATTCCTGGCGGCGCCGTTGCTTCTCTCCCCTCGTGACGACGGTAGCCTGGCTCTGGGGTCATTCCCGGGATGGGACGCTTTCCGAAACGCCTCCTGGCAAGCTCCCTCGCCGCGGCGGCGAACGCTGTTCAGAGAACGGGCAACGTCGACGGAATCTGGTTCTGGCTGGCGGATCGACGCCGACGGCGCCATGGACGTGCTGCCGGCGGCCGCCCTGGCGACCGATTTCGTGATTGAGGGGTCTCTGTCGCTATCGGGCGCGCGCGGTGGCCTCGCGCTGCGACTGGATGATGACGGCTGCGGGCTGTATGTCGAGCTCTCGCCGGATTCCGGCCACGTCGCGTTGCAGCGGTGGGGCACCCCAGAGTCAGGGGGCGGTTGAATCCCCGACCCGCTCGCCTGACACGCCGGCAGGTCCCTTCGCCCCCCTTTCTGACGCGGGATAATCGGTAGCAATCCCATGTAAGGGTCCGCCCTGCCTTGGGAGCTGCATCGCGAAGGATGGGTGGCGCCAGGGCTCCTTAGCTCTGCGGGGGGCTGTTTTTACCGGCACCAACCACCCCAACCATGCTTCTTCAGGCCGTCTACGGCGATCCTGTGGGCCGCTTTTTCGGCGCCCGGAGCCTCGTCAGAGCTGACCCGGGTGGTGTGACCCAGAATCTTCCTGACTTCGAGATGTCCTCCCATGTCGACGACATCTGAAGCCGATCGCAGGCCGGTAGCGCCCGCGAAGATGAG
>JAHWJF010000126.1 GCA_019348515.1 Chloroflexota bacterium
AGATCTGGCCTGGTTAGACCTGTTCGCCCCGGTAGGGGACCCCAGCCGGTCCTGGACGGGGCCCGAGGCCAGGGAGTTTATTGAATCCCAGTTCGGCGCGTACAGCGACCGTCTACAAGGCTTGGCGCGTCGTGCTTTTGCGGAGCGCTGGATCGACGCCGGTCCGCGTTCCGGTAAAGTTGGCGGCGCGTACTGCATGTGGCTGTTCGGCGACGAGTCGCGCATCCTCGCCAACTACTCGCCTGGTTACGACAGTGTGACGACGTTGGCGCACGAGCTCGGTCACGCCTATCACAACCTCAACGAAGCCGGCCTAACGCCATTGCAGCGTAGGACGCCGATGATCCTGGCGGAAACGGCAAGTACCTTCTGCGAAACGATCGTCAAGGAAGCCGCACTCGTCGATGCGTCGCCCGGAGAACAGGTCTACATCCTCGAGCAGTCACTGCAGGGCGCCTGTCAGGTGGTGGTCGACATTCTCAGCCGCTTCGATTTCGAGCAGGCCCTGTTCGCCCGCCGTCGCGAGCGTGAGCTCTCCTCGGGAGAGCTGAGCCAATTGATGCTCGCGGCCCAGGAAGGCACGTACGGCGAGGCCCTATCGAAGGACGAGCGGCACCCGTACATGTGGGCGGTCAAAGGCCATTACTACAGCCCGGAGCTTTCGTTCTACAACTTCCCGTATCTGTTCGGACTCCTGTTTGGCCTGGGACTGTATGCGATCTACCGGAAGGATCCGATGACGTTCCCGGATCAATACGACGCGCTCCTGGCGTCGACCGGGAGAGCTAGCGCAGCCGAACTTGCTGCGCGGTTTGGCATTGACCTGCGTTCCCGGGAATTCTGGCGATCGAGCCTGGACCTGATCCGGACCGATATCGATCGGCTGCAAAATCTCGCGGCCGGGTAGAGCGCAGTGCCCACCATCTGTCATTCCGAACTCGCGAGGAATCTCGTCGTTGTCTGTGGCCTCGACGAACCGACGAGATCCCCCGTTCCTGGGGATGACACGAGAGTGCGTCGCCGCTTCAGTACTCCGAACGACCAATGATGGCGCGTTTCGACTTCGCTCCTCCGTAGGACTCGTCGAGCAATTCGGCAATATGGCGGACGCGTGCGCTACTCCCATTGCGCCGGAGTGACGCGCGGACCTGCATCTGGCAGCCCGGGTTGGCGGTGATCACCTCAGTCGCCGGCGTCTCCATAGCGTGGCGCGCCTTCCGGTCCCCGAGCTCGTTCGCCATCTCTTCCCGGATGATGTTGTAGATGCCGGCGCTACCGCAGCAGAGCGATGACTCTCGCATCTCGACGAGCTCGAGCCCGGGAATCGCGTTCATCAAGTCCCGTGGCTGACGGCTGATACGCTGGGCGTGAACGAGATGGCACGGCTCCTGATAGGTCACCGTGCGGGGAACAGGCTTGCTCGGCGGGACGAGATCGCGCTCACCCAGATACTCCGTGAAGTCACGCACGCGATCGCTGAACCGCTGGGCGCGCTCGGCGTACGCGGCATCATCCTTCAGCAGAAAGCCATACTCCTTGAGCGCCGCCCCACATCCGGCAGCCGTGACGATGATAGGGTCGTCGCCAGATCGCTCGAACGCGTCGATGTTCCTGCGGGCCAGAACTCGCGCCTCTTCCATCATCCCGGCGTGGACGTGGAGGGCGCCGCAACACTGCTGCTCGACCGGCACGTCGATGTCAGAGCCGTTTCTCGCTACCACCCGGGCCGCGGCGCGATTGGTGTTGGCGAACACAGTGCCCATCACGCAGCCGTTGAAGAGACGCGCATGCCGTCGCTCTCCACTGACGGGATCTGCCAACCAGCGTTCGTTGCCGGGCACGATCGGTCGGCGGGAGATCTCCGGGGTGAGGGCCTGTAGATCCTCCATCCCGAGCAGCTTTAGCAGGCCGGTTCTCCGCGCCAAGGCGGTCATGCCGGTCTTCTCAGCGAGGCGAAGCATGCGGACCACGAGGCGCAACCTGCCACTATCGGCGAAGAGCCAATCGAGCCCGACACGCCGCAGGGCTCGCTCCTGTGCGGAACGAGGCCGGTGCTGTTCGAGCTGAGCGCGGGACGCCTCCACGAGTGGCCCGTAATGAACGCCGGAGGGGCAGACCGCCTCGCACGCGCGGCAATTGAGGCACTGGTACATCTGCTCATCAAACAGTGGATCGAGCAGCTCGAGGCGATCATCGGCGACCGCGCGCATCAGCCAGAGCCGCCCTCGGGGCGACGACATCTCCTGGCCGGTAAGCCGGTAGGTCGGACAGGACGACAGGCACATGCCGCAGTGGACGCAGGCTCGCAGCAGATCGTCCTCGGGGATATCTGGCCCGGAGAACCCCCCGAGCCGCAAGATGTTTGCGTCATTTTCAATCGCCACTGCCATGAACGAGAGTTCCTCCGGCGGGACTGCGGGCCCGCGACCGGTGTGAAAAGTTAGAGAAATCCGGCGAAGCGGCCGGGATTGATTGTCCGCTCCGGATCGAATTGCTGGCGAAGCGCCTGCATGACGTCGAAGCCTTCAGGTAGCCGTCCCCAGACGTCGATCCCGCGTTTCCACGAAGGCGGGGCGGCGAGAATGGTCACCGAATCAGCCAAACTCAGCAAGGCGCCCTGCACCTTAGCCAGCCCCTCCTGGGAACCCGCGCCGCCAAGGTCAAGCCGCGCGACGACAGTCCCAAGGCCCGGCGACGCCGCGAGGTAGGGCACGGAGATCGCCAACTCGCTCATCTCGTCGATGATTGTGCTAGCGAGTGCCGCTGTCTCTTTCGGGCGCACGCCGCAACGGACGAGAACCGCATTGTCGGCCTGGGCCAAATGTTGCTGATCCACGTATGCCGACCACCAGCCAGCGCTCTCTTGCTCGTCGAGCCGCGTAACGTCTCCCGCGGCGCCCGAGACGATCCGCCTGGCGACCGCATCCACTGTCTCGTCACGACCCTCGATGTGGGTCGCCAGAGCCCAGCCGCTATTCAGGAACAGGGCTTCGAGCGCCGCGATTGGATCGCGACCACCTCGTAATTGGCTGGCGGCAGCGAACGCGGCAAGCAGGTCGTCATAAGAAGCGATCACCGTCGCTTCAGCGCGAGGGCGAGGCAACACCTTGAAATTGGCCGAAACGACAACGCCAAGCGTACCGAGGGATCCGAGGTAGAGACGGGGCATGTCGTATCCGGAGACATTCTTCACGACCATGCCCCCGGCTTTCGAAACCGTGCCGCTCGGGTGCGCGACGGAAATGCCGATAAGGAGATCCCGGAGGGTACCTGCGCTGTAGCGCAGCGGCCCCCAGCGGCCGGTGGCGATGAGTCCACCAATCGTGGCATCGCCGGCTCCTGGAGGATCGAGCGGCAAGCGCTGTCCATGCTCCGCGAGCACAGCCTGAACGTCTCCGAATCGCGCGCCCGCGCCGACCGACAGCACAAGATCCGTTGGTTCGTAGTCGATGATTCCCGCCAGGCGTTCAGTGGAGAGGGCGACGTCGACACGCTCTGGAGGATTGCCCAGCGTCAGGGCTGTGCCGCCGCCGATAGGTGTAACCGCCTTCCCAAGGGCCGCCGCTTCGGCCAGCACGTCTGCCATTTCCTGAGCATCAACGGGAACGGCAGACTCAGTGGCGGACACCCCATCGATGGTGAGTTGGCCATTCTTGACCCGGTCGGCACTAGAGGGCATGGATGCCGAGCTTCTGGGCCATCGCCTGCATGCGCAAGGCGCGCACTTCCCCGCACATGTAGCCCTTCGGGAAGAGCTTTTCAGGATTGAACATCCCAGTCGGATCGAAGCTGTTCTTCAGACCCGCCATCGCCGCCAGATCGTCGGCGGTGTAGACCAGCGTCATGTATCCGCGCTTCTCGGTGCCAATGCCGTGTTCCCCGGAGAGCGCGCCACCGACGTCGACACAATAGGTGATGATCTCTTTGCTTGCCTCGAGAACGCGCTCTGTGGACCCGTTCACGCGCCGATCGAAGAGCATCAGCGGATGCAGATTGCCGTCACCGGCGTGGAAGACGTTGGCGATCGGAAGGTCGAAATCGCGGGAGATCTCCTCGACGCGACGTAACGTGGCCGGTAACTTCGATCGCGGGACGACGGTGTCGTGCAGGTAGTAATTCGGCGCGAGACGGCCCATGGCGCCGAGCGCCATCTTGCGTCCCTTCCAGAGGAGGTCGCGCTCGGCCCTCTCCGTTGCCGAACGCACCTCGGTTGCCCCCGACTCGACACAGAGCGCTGCGATCTCTACGCCAGTGCCTCGGACGTCGTCGGTCGACCCGTCGATCTCGATCAGCAGCACCGCGCCCGCGTCCATCGGGTACCCGGCGTGATAGGCTGGCTCGACCGCCTGGATCGTCAGGTTGTCCATCATCTCCAGGGCAGCAGGCACGATTCCCGCGGCGATGATTCGTGACGTGGCATGCGATGCCGATTCGATGTCGGCGAAGGGAGCCAGGAGCACGAGTGTCGATTCAGGTGAGGGCGTGAGGCGGACGAGCGCCTTAGTCACGATACCGAGCATTCCCTCGGAGCCAACCATCGCGCCGGTGAGGTCGTACCCCGAAACGCCCGCCGAGCGGCCCCCTGTCCACACAATGCGTCCGTCCGGCAGCACGATTTCCAGACCAAGGACATGGTTGGTCGTCACACCGTACTTGAGACAGTGCGGACCGCCGGAGTTTTCCGCGACGTTTCCGCCGATGGTGCATGCCTTTTGGCTGGAGGGATCCGGCGCGAAAAAAAAGCCATGGGGCAAGGTTTCTTCGGAGAGCTCGAGGTTGATGACGCCGGGCTCCACGAGCGCCGTTCGATCTTCTCGGTCAATCTCGAGAACCCGGTTCATCCGAGTCAGGCTGATAATGATCCCGCCCTGCTGCGGCACAGCGCCGCCCGATAGCCCTGTGCCGGCGCCCCGTGCAACGACCGGCAAACCGGCCTCACGGGCCAGGATGACGATGTCGGCGATCTGCTCGGCGGTCGTCGGCAAGGCGACCGCGCTTGGCGTGGCTGTCTCTACAGCACCATCCACGCTGCCGTCATACTCGTAGACCAGGAGGTCCGCCGGCCGGGTGAAGACTCCATTCTTCCCCACGATGCCCTGGAGCTTTTCGACAAGTATTTCGCGATCCATCACGGTTCCTAGCGTCTCGTTATCCAGGCGCTCAAACCTGCGTCCAACACGTCAATGGTACCGGTTTCCTGGCCTTGATAGCGTTGGAAATCTCAAGTTTCGGCGGCAACCCGAGTTTCGTGGGGAACGGTGGCGTGGCGGTGACACGGCGTCATCCCGTTCGCCCGTGACATACTCAGAGGAGTCGCCCCGAATACTGCATCTTCAGGGTGCGAAAGGAGCGATAGCTCAGTGCCAGATGGAAGCATGCCGACGTACTGGATCATTGTAGGATCGCCCGACAACTTCATGCGGACGGCGGAACATGGCTTCACCGTGCAGGGTCTCAAGTCGCGACACCGCAAGAAGGCGGAGCGGATGAAGCCGGGTGACAAGATCGTCTACTACTTGACGGGGCGAAAGGCCTTCGGTGGCATCGTCACCATCGAATCTCCATATTTCGAGAGCCACGAGCGGATTTGGGAGAGTGGAGATCCCAAAAAAGCCGCGGAAGACTATCCATTTCGGGTGCGTATCTCCCCGGATGTGGTCTTACCGGTCCTGGATGCGATTCCCGCGGAGCCGATCGCGCGCCGGATGACCTATGTCGCCAAGTGGCCGGCGGCGAACTGGACGCTCGCGTTCCAGGGGAATGTGCATGAGATCAATGAGGAAGATTTTCACATGATTCGAGACGCCATTGTTTCGGCGATCCCAGTCGGAGTGGGCGTTGCCGGGGGGTGAGGAGCTGAGCGGACCCGGGCCAGCACAAGCGAGGTATCGGGTTCACCTCTGCTTTGGACCAAACTGCACGGAGCGCGGCAGCCGGGCGCTGATGCCAATACTCGAGCAAGCGATACGCGAGGCCGGACTCTCCGAACGCATCGAGGTGCTGGCGACGACGTGTCGGAACCGCTGTGACTACGGCCCCTCGCTCAATGTCTATCCGGGACCGGTGTTTTACAACCTTCTCGACCGTGGAGCTATCCAGGATATCGTCGAACGCCATCTGGATAGCGGCACGATTGCGGACCAGTGGCTATTCCGGCCACGGATCGAGGGTACGCGACGCCGGTGATTCTCAAGAACTGTGCACACAAAGAGGAGTTAGACCGTGGCAGCGGTAACTGTGACGCACGTGCCGGGAACCACCTATCAGACGCGGATCGACACCGGCGACCTGGCCATCATCGGTGACGAGCCTGTTGAGGCGGGCGGTGATGGTCTGGGTCCCAATCCGTACGAGCTCCTGCTGGCTTCCCTCGGTCACTGTACGGTTCTGACGATCCTGCTCTACGCCAGGCGTAAGAACTGGTCAGTGGCCGGTGTATCGGTACAGCTCAAACACGAACGCCTGGTGGTCGAGGAGGAACTCGACGGCGAGTTGATCCGGAGAAAAGTAGAGCGGATCGTTCAGGAGATCGCCCTACAGGGCGAGCTCGACGATGAGCAGCGGGCGCGGTTGCTGGAGATCGCGGGCAAATGCCCGGTTCACCGCACGATCACGGGCGATCTCGAGATCATTGAAGTCGACGCAACGTCGCCGGCACTGAGCATCGGGGCGTAGCCGGAACTGTTTTTCAGGACCGGTAAACGAAACGACCCCGGGCTATGGCCCGAGGTCGCGTTCTCTGAGGTGGAGATGGGGGGATTCGAACCCCCGTCCAGAACCGCTGGCCGGCAGCATCCTACGTGCGTAGTCGGCATTTTATGTGCCACCGCGGTCTCCTACCGACGGGATCCCGCTGTGGTGAGCCAAACTGTCTTAGGTGACCGCGCTCTGGCGGACTTGGTCACCGCATCCTTCCTGAGTGACGCCTGTACCCGGTCCCGGAAGGCGGAGGTCCGGACAGACGCGCTACCTAGAGGTCAGTGACTTAGGCAGCGTAAGCGAAAGTGTCTTCCGCAGCTCTTGGTTGCCCGTTTTTACGAGGCCTCGGGCGCCTCGGCACGCACCTACCTGACATACGACCCTGTCGAAACCAAACATCCCCATACCCTACGATCATACCACAATGTTCGGCTTCTTGCGATTGCAGTGCGAATCAAACGTGGGCGGCATCCTGATGCGGAGTGCCAGAGACGCGGTACCATCATTTCCATGCCCGCATCTATCGCGTCACCCGAAAAATCGACCTCATCCGGGGTATGGCTTCTCGCGGTACGTCCCAAGACATTGCCCGCCGCGCTCTCGCCCGTCTTGGTGGGGTGCGCCGTGGCCTGGGCGGAGAGGGGTTTCGACCTCACCACCGCGGTTGCCGCGTTTTCGGTTGCGCTGCTCCTACAGATCGGCGCAAACCTCGCGAATGACGTGGCGGATTTCCATCGTGGCGCGGACTCGGTTGGCCGCCTAGGCCCCGTTCGCGTGACGCAGGGCGGCCTCATCGCTCCCCGGCAGATGACCGTCGCGACCGCGGTCGTGCTTGCGGTGGCTCTGGTCCCTGGTCTCTATCTCGTCTGGCGTGGAGGGCCGGTGCTCGCGGCGTTGGGACTGCTCGCGATCCTCGCCGCCGTGACCTACACCGCGGGACCCAAGCCCTTCGGGTACCTCGGACTCGGAGAGTTCTTCGTGTTTCTCTTTTTCGGGCCGGTAGCGGTCGTGGGTACAGCCTATGCCATGATGCGCGTCGCAACGCCAACCGGAATCATGGCGTCGATCCCGATGGGCTGCCTCGTCACGGCCATCCTGGTCGTCAACAACCTGCGAGACATCGACACCGACCGGGAGGCCGGAAAGCGCACGATCGCTGTCCGTATCGGACGGGACGGCAGCCGCTGGGAATACGCCTCCCTGATGATCATCGCGTACGCAACGCCGGTGATGATGTGGTTGTCCGGAACGACCGGACCGTGGCCCGTCATCGCTTGGGTGACCGCTCCCCTGGGGCTCGTGCTCGCCCGACAGGTGTGGATGGTATCGGGACGCGGGTTGAATGCGGTGCTTGCGGGAACGGCGCGCTTGTGTCTGTGGTTCGCCATTGCGCTCAGTGTCGGGATCGTCCTGTGAAGTTAAATCACCACCAATCGGTTCATGGCGCCATCAGGTCCCGTGACGACGTGCGGGACATGTTTAACCGCATCGTTCCGCGCTACGATCTGATGAACCGCGTCATGACCGGGGGCCGGGACGTCGCCTGGCGCCAGCTCGCGGTCCGCGAGGCGCTACGG
>JAHWJF010000127.1 GCA_019348515.1 Chloroflexota bacterium
ATGACGAAGGTCTGCTCTTGGTCGAGCATCGAGCGGGGCACGCCGTGCCGATACATGCCGTCAGTAAGCCAGAGTGAACCGTGGCGGCGAAGGAGAGGGTCAGGGCGTGCGACGTCCTGGAGTCAGGTCGCGACCATCTCCAGGAGACCGACGTCCGCCAGCGTGCTGCGGAGGATATCCCGTTCCGCATCCGAGATTGGCAGCAGCGGCTCGCGTACGTAGGTCGTATCGATGACGCCGAGGATGGCCAGCGCTTCCTTCATCCTGGCCCGATAATCGCCGACGGGCGGTGCGACGACGACATCGGCCAACCGCTGCACCCGCCGGCCCAACTCCTTCGCCTCGTCGATGCGACCGGCGCGCCAGGCTTCAATCATGCGTACCTGCTCGCGGGTCATGATCGCGCCGAAGCCAATCAACGCGCCCTGCGCACCGAGGACAAACGACTCAAAAATGAAGTTGTCGTTGCCGGTCAACAGGGTGATCGGGCGCGGCAGCTCCTCCAGTACCCGGACCAGATCGAGGAATCGACGAGCGTCGAACGACGCCTCCTTGATGGCTACGACGCCATCGATGCTCGCCAGGGCCCGCAGGGTCTCCTGGTCGTAGTTGACTCCACCTAGCGCCGGCTGGAGCTGAAATAGGATCAGGGGCAGGCCGACCTCGGCGATTGCCTGGTGGTAGCGAACCGGGACCAGGGGATTGAGGGGGGCGCTGAGGTAGGCCGAGATCGGGAAGACGAGGAACGCCTCGGCGCCGGCCGCCTTGAAGTCACGCGCCTGCTCGACAGCCTGGCGAGTGAAGGGGCCGCCCAGACCGGCTACGATCGGCAGGGTCCCGTTCAGTTCGTCGGCGACGATCTCGATGACGTGCACCTTTTCTCGATGCGTTAGGTGCGGCCCTTCGCCGGTGTCGGCGTTGATCGCCAGCGCGACCGGCCCCTGGTCGCTCACCCAGCGGATATAGCGCCGCAACTGCGGCTCGTCGATCTCGGCGTCCGCCGTCAACGGCAAAACCGTGGCCGGGATCAATCCTTCCAAGTTGAGCGCCATGTGCCACTCTGCCCCTTTCACGTCCTACCGCCGGTGCGCTCGGCGACCGCCAGCCACCAGGCAACCTGAAGCGGTCGATCATAAGCATCCTCTTCCAGGGGTGTCAATGGCGATCGCGCCGGCGCGCCCGCTATCGTGCATCAGTCGAAGACGGCAAGACGGCAAGGACGAGAATAGACCGATAGCTGAGAGCTGAGAGCTGAGAGCTGATAGCTCGTAGCTCATCGCCGTTCCCGCAGCTCGGCGATAACCTCTGTCGCTGAAGAGACCCACCCGAACTTGAGCGCGAAGTTCTTCAACACGGCGGCATGCAGATCCGGCATGTACGAGGACACGGCATCGGAGATGATGGTCGTCCGGTAACCACGCTTGGAGCTCTCCCGGGCCGTCTCTTCTACGCAGATTTGAGTGACCGTGCCGGTCACCAGCACCGACTCGACGTACCGAGCCTGGAGCAAGTCGTTCAGGTGCGTCTCATGGAATGCGCCGTAGCCGAACTTGTCGATGATGGGATCACCGGGCTCGGGATAGAGTTCCTCGATGATGTCCGAGCAGTCGAGCTCCGTGGCGACGTCCTGGTAGCGGCGAGCAAAGCCCTTCCAGCAGCAGCACACGGGCGGAGCGTGGACCGGTGACCACTCCCAGAGCAGGATCGGCTCGGGCCTGGCGATGAACCTGGTGTACATCACCGGGATGCGCAACTCCCGGCAGGCGGCGATGAGCGCCTGCTGCACGGGAATCGTGGAGCGCGCGTCGGGAACTTCCAGCGGCGCACCGACGCGCACGAAATCGTTTTGCATGTCGACGATGATCAGCGCGGGGTGAGCAAACCTATCGACCGTCATCCACCTTCTCCGGGGTCATCCTGCGGACCCCTCCGTTGTACCCTGGATGCCCCGCTCCCGCAAAGCCGACAAGTCCCCGAGGCCGCGAGCAGATCGGCCGGGTGAAGCTCTCCGTAATGCGGCTCATTAGGCCGTCAGGTGGGCAGGCACCGTAGGTCGGCGACCGTGCGTTCCGCTGCCCTCTTGAGCCATACGGGATGAAGGGCACCCTGACCATCGGGAGGAAATCCGGGCCGAATCTGGACGTCTCGACCAGGATCGGTCTGGCGTTGGCAACGTGAAGTCATTAGCGACGTCAAGCTCGGTTGCGTTCAGGAAGGGCTCGCCGGGAGGATGCACGCGCGCGGCCGGCTGACCCACCGCTGCAAACGCAGGGCGTCGCCGGTGCGTGATGATGGGAGCCACAGGCTAGCCAGGAGCGACGTCATCATCAGGATCGCGGGTCACCACCGCACGTTTTTGTTTCCCGTACGGACACCAGGTGATCGGCGATACTATCCTGGACATGAGGAGGTTTCCCCGGGTGTCCGATGCTGAGGTAGCTCTCGCCGACCGGCGAGAAGATGATCGCCCAACGCTGCTTCTCGTTGATGGCTACGGCCTCATCTTCCGCGCCTACTACGCGATCAAGAACGAAATTTCGACGTCGAAAGGTGAAGTCGTCAACGCCGTGTTCGGGTTCGCCTCGATGCTGCTGGATGTGCTTCGCCGCGAGAATCCCGACTACGCGATCATCGCCCTGGAAGGCGGCCCGACGTTCCGGGATGAGGAGTTTGCCGAATACAAGGCAAACCGCGGCGCCATGCCAGACGATCTGCGGCCCCAGGTAGAACGCGTCCGCCAACTGATCGACGCGCTGAATATTCCGATCGAAGAGCGGCAGGGATACGAGGCCGACGACGTCATCGGATCACTGTCGAAGGTCTGCGCCGACCGCGCCGATGTGCGCGCGATCATCGTGACCGGCGACAGCGATCTGCTGCAGCTCGTCGATGAGAACACCACGGTCGTTCTACCCGGCGCACAGCGTTTCGGGGAGCTGCGTTACTTCGACCCGGCCGCGGTGCACGCCCGTTACGGTTTCGGACCTGAACATGTCGCCGACTACAAGGCGCTGGTAGGCGACACCTCGGACAACATTCCCGGGGTCTCGGGTATCGGCGAAAAGACCGCCAAGGCGCTGATCGCGCAGTACGGCGACATCGAATCGATCATTGCCAACGTCGACGAAATCACCCCGCCGCGGGCCAGGAATGCGCTGGCTGCCGGGATCGATGAGGCACGACGTAGCAAACGGCTAACGACGATCGTGCGCGATCTACCGATCGAGATCGACCTCGACCGCAGCCACGTCGGTAACTACGACCGCGAGGCGATTATCGAGCTGTTCCGGGAACTCGAGTTTCGATCGATGGCAGATCGGCTGCCAGAATTACGCGCCGACCGTATGGCGGATGCTCCGCGTGCGGAGAGGCCGGATTCGGTGCGCACGATCGTGCGCACGGAAGAGGAGTTGATCAGACTGGCGGGGCGCGTGCGCGAAACGGGCCGGTATGCGATCGACGTCGAGACGGACTCGCTGGACCCGTTGACCGCGAACCTGGTCGGCATCGCCGTCGGTGTGGGACCGGCGGAGGGTTACTACATTCCATTACGGCACGCGACGGGGAACCCGGATCAGCTCTCTCCAGATGCGGTGCATGCCGTGCTGCAGCCGCTGCTCGTCGACGATCAGCTGGAGGCTTACGCGCACCACGCCAAGTACGACATGGCCGTGCTGGAGCGACACGGTTACGACCTGACTAATCTCGGCTTCGAGACGATGATCGCCGCCTATCTTCTCGGCGAGACCTCGGTGCGCTTGAAGGACCTCGCGTTCACGCGGCTCGGCCGTGAGATGACCGAGATCGTCGCCCTGATTGGCAGCGGACGCAATCAACTGACGATGGACATGGTCGACTCTGACGAGGCGGGGGATTATGCCGCCGCTGACGTGGAGGTCACGTTCGAGCTGGCAGACCTGCTGCGCCCGGAGATCCATCAGGCAGGGATGGATACCCTGCTCTATGAGATCGAGCAGCCGCTGGTGCCGGTGCTGGCCGATATGGAACGGGCTGGCATAGCGGTTGACGTGCCATACCTGACAGAGCTTTCGCGCGAGATCACCACGCGACTCGAGCAAGTTGAGCTCGAGCTGAATGAAGTTGCCGGCCGCCAGATCAATCCGAACTCCGCGAGGCAGCTGGCGCCGCTCCTCTTCGAAGAGCTTGGACTACCGTCCGGGCGGCGGACGAAGACCGGATTCTCCGTCGACTCGGAAGTCCTCGAGAATCTCCGTCACCGGCACCCAATCGTCGATCTGATTCTGGAGTACCGGACTCTGGCGAAGTTGAAATCAACCTATGTCGACGCCTTGTCGCTGCAGGTTAGCTCGCGCACGGGGAGGGTGCACACATCGTTCAACCAGACGATCGCCGCGACCGGACGACTGTCGTCGACAAACCCGAACCTGCAAAACATCCCGATTCGTACCGAGCTCGGCCGCCGGGTTCGCCGCGCGTTCATTGCCGACCGACGTCCGGAGTTCAGACTATTCGATGATGCCGTGCTCGTCGCTGCGGACTATTCGCAGATCGAACTCCGACTGCTGGCGCATATGAGTGGGGAGCCCTTCCTGATCGACGCGTTTGCACGGGGTGAGGATATCCACACGGTGACCGCTGCGATCATCCACGGCGTACCGGCGGAAGAAGTTACGGCGGATATGCGCCGGGTCGCCAAGACGGTGAACTTCGGGATTATCTACGGCATGCAGGCTCACGGTCTATCGCGCGACACGGGTCTGCCGCGTCAGGAAGCTCAGCGCTTCATCGATCAGTACTGGCAGAACCTGCCGTTGGTGAAACGGTATTTCGATGGGACCCTTGGGTTCGGACTGAAGCACGGCTACGTCGAGTCGATTTACGGCCGCCGGCGCATCATCGGTGATCTCACCTCGGCGAATTACTCACGGCGAGCAGCCGCGGAACGGATGGCTGTGAACATGCCTTTGCAAGGCAGCGCCTCCGACATCATGAAGATCGCGATGATCAGGGTCGATGAGGAGCTTGCGCGGTCCGGCCTGCACGCCAAACTCATCCTGCAAGTCCACGACGAGCTCGTGCTCGAAGTCGATCGGCCCGACGTCCCCGCGGTCGCGGAGCTCGTGAGCGGGGTGATGGAAGGGGCGGCAGAGCTTTCGGTGCCGCTCGAGACAGAGGTGAGCGCGGGTCCCAACTGGGATGACATGGCGGCATTGCCCGAGGTAGCAGTTCACGCGTAAGTAGTCCGGATCTGAGACTCAGGCGATATCGCCGGATGGATGACGTTGCCCGGGCCTTATTTGAGATGCTGGCCCACTGACGCATGAGTACAATCCGCCTAGCAATGCAGCCGTGAACGAAACTGGGAGAGCGCGCAGGGCGATGCCGACCTACACCTACCAATGCGACAGTTGTGGAAACGGATTCGAGGCTGTGCAGCGGTTTGCCGACGATCCACTGACTGAGTGCCCGGAGTGCGGCGCGGCGATCCGCCGCGTGATCCAGCCAGTCGGCGTGGTGTTCAAGGGATCGGGGTGGTACATCACTGACAGCCGGCCGAAGAGCACCGGTGAGGGAGCAGACGCGGCCAAGCCGGAGTCGACGAAAGCCACGGACAAGGCGGACGCGCCGGCCAAGGCAGAAAACGTGGAAAAATCTGCGACGCCACCGAAGGCGGAAAAGACCCCGGCCAAGGTTGCCGACTGAGCGATGGAACCATCACTGCCGCTGGCCTGCAAACCACTCTGCTATTGGATGCCCGAGCGTCATGGCTCTGGGTGCGGGGGCCATTGCTCCTGTCTCTAGGGGCGTTGCTTGCGCCCCGCCCCGCAACCCTCGTTTCGGCATGCCGCGGTCTTGCGGGTGCCGAGACCCTCTTGCACCGACTGAAAGGCCCCGCCATGTGGTTCTCCAGAGAAATTCGCGCCATCCGAGAGCGTGATCCGGCCTCGCGTTCGACTGTCGAGGCGGTTCTTACGTCATCGGGTCTGCATGCCATTGCGCTGCATCGTGCCGCGAACCGGATGTGGCGACGGGGACTCTTTCTCCCCGCGCGTCTCCTTGCCCAATTGAGCCGCGCGCTCACGGGCATCGAGATTCATCCCGGGGCCAGAATCGGATCAGGCGTATTCATTGATCACGGCATGGGCGTCGTCATCGGTGAGACGGCTTCTATCGGCGACAACGTGACCATGTACCAGGGAGTGACGCTCGGTGGTACGGGAAAGCAGCGGGGTAAGCGCCATCCGACGGTCGAGGACGATGCGGTGATCGGGGTCGGCGCTTCCGTGCTCGGTGCGGTGACGATTGGCAAGGGGGCGCGGGTGGGCGCCGGCTCGGTTGTGCTGAAAGACGTGCCGCCGCATACCACCGCGGTCGGCATGCCGGCGCGCGCCGTCTCCTGGCGTGATCCCGCATCTGGCGAGACAAGACGGTTAGAACATCTGCCGGATCCCGACCGGGACACGATGATCTCGCTGATGCAACGCATCGAGGAGCTCGAGGCGCGCGTCCGTGAGATGGAGCACGACAAAGCCGACCGCGAGCCGCTTTCTCCCTGCCGGTAAACCGACGACACCACGTTGCCGCAAACCCAGGAGGAGCGTGCCCGATGAGCATTCAGGAACCGCGGGCCGAGACTGAGACGGCCCGCGCGGGAATTCGCGTTTACAACACGATGACCCGGCGTAAGGAGCCTTTGCGCACCATCGAGCCGGGCAAAGTCAGAATGTACGTCTGCGGTGTGACCCCGTACGATAGCGCGCACATTGGCCATGGCATGTCGCTCACGTCGTTCGACGTGATTCGTCGTTATCTCGAGCATCGAGGCTACGAGGTACGCCACATACAAAACTTCACGGACATCGACGACAAGATCATCAACCGGGCGAACGCGGAGAACATCGACCCCGACGCATTGACCGAGAAGTTCATTGCTGAGTGGCTCGAGCAGACGCGAGCACTCAATGCTTTGCCCGCGTCACATTACCCACGGGCGACCGAGGAAGTCGGCCCCATCATCGAGATGGTGCAGGGACTGGTCGACCGGGGTCACGCCTATGCGGTCGATGGCGACGTCTATTTTCGCGTCCGCTCGTTTCCTGGGTACGGTAAGTTATCGCACCGCGATCTTGAGGATCTGCTGGCGGGCGCCAGGATCGAGGTTGACGAGCGGAAAGAGGACCCACTCGACTTTGCGCTATGGAAGGCCGCCAAGCCGGGAGAGCCGAGCTGGGAGTCGCCGTGGGGCCCGGGGCGTCCTGGCTGGCACATCGAGTGCTCGGCGATGAGCTCAAGCTATCTGGATGGTCAGGTCGATATCCATGGTGGCGGAGCGGATCTCATCTTTCCGCACCATGAGAACGAAATTGCCCAGAGCGAGGCGTACCTCGGCGTCGAGCCGTTCGCTCGGTACTGGGTGCACAACGGCCTAGTGCGCGTGGGAGCGGACAAGATGTCCAAATCCCTGGGCAACTTCGTCCGGCTCAAAGAGATCGTCGATCGCGGGCTGGGGCCAGCATTTCGCCTGATGGTGTTGCAGAGCCACTACCGCGCTCCGCTGACGTACACGGAGGAGGGGCTGCTTGCCGCGGAGCGCGGGCTGTCACGACTGCGAGCCGCGGCTGACCCCAGCGCGGCTGCCATTGCCATCGAAGATGGTGAGTCGAGCCCGGCTTCCGATCTCGCGGCCCTCGCGGATGAGAGCCAGCGCCGGTTTCATGAGGCGATGGACGACGATTTCAACGCCCCGGAAGCGCTGGCCGTGTTATTCGACCTGGGCCGCGCGATCAACCGCGCACGCGGCGCCGGGCAGGCGCCGGAGTCGATCGAGGCCGCGCGCGTCACATTGGTTGATCTGGCGGGTGTTCTGGGACTCGATTTGCAGGAGGTTTCCGACGCACCCTTTGCCGACGCGGCACCGTTCATCGACCTGCTCCTGCGCGTGCGGGAGGAACTGCGGGAGCGCCGAGAGTGGGCGCTTTCCGATCTGATTCGGGATGAGCTAGGGAAGCTGGAGGTGGCGGTTGAAGATACGCCGGCGGGAGCCACCTGGTCGCAGAGACGGGGATAGGTCGAAACCGGACCGCGATCCAGGAAAACCCGCCCGGCGACGAGGATCGCCCCCAACGCGCGGTGAAAAATCCTCGCCGCGAACGGAAAAGCCGGCGCCGCGACAGCGACCGAAACCGGGCGGTCCCCGCGGGCCCTCATCGGGTAGCACGGGAGGACCTGGTAATTCAGGTGGACCGCGAAGCCTGGCTCCTGGAGGGCCTCGCGGCGGGAAGG
>JAHWJF010000128.1 GCA_019348515.1 Chloroflexota bacterium
TGAACGTCGAGCTCCTCAGCTACGAAGCACCCACCTACTACGGCATGCTGGTGGCGACCTGGGAGCCATAACGAAGGGGGGCGCCTTCGGCTGCCTTCGGCTAAGGGGGGGCGCTTCGCTCAAGGGGGGAAGGGGAAGAGGACGAGAGTTCTTCTCGCCTCCCGACTTCCGACAACAGTCCTTCTTGCCGTCTTGCCGTCTTGCCGCCCTGCCGTCTCGTCGTTTCGCCGTCTTGCCAAGCGGCACATGTCGTGCATCGACGCAACCTGCCTGCAGACCACGCGTCTCGAGCTTCAGTCGGTGAGCTGCTCGCGCGTGGGAGTCATGTCAATTCAGCGGTAAGCACGCCATGGTAGAGGGAAGGTGGATCCTCATGAATGATCGCAACATCAATGCCGGGCTGGTCGCTCCGGGAGAATACGCGCCAGCCGGGGAGGCGCAGGGGGAGGCGGCCCGCTTCTCGGCAGAGCAGATCGCGCGGGGTTTCGAGGTCGAGATCGACCGGGTCCACCGCGCGTTGTCTGGCGAATTTGGTCTCGGCGCGGACGGTCGGGTCGACTCGCGGCAGGCTCAGCACCTGGTGGAGGTGATCCTCGGCGACCAACCACTGGCCGAGCAGGAAGCCGCGCTGATGCGTCTGGGGGCGTTTACGCCGCGTCCTGACCACGATTGGGGTGTCGGCGAGACGCCTCCGGGAGAGGAGAGCGACAAGCTCGATCCACCCGACCCGCCTGCGACGCCTTGAAGAATCTGCCGCACCCGGCTCCTGACACGTTCAAACTCTTTAAACTCTTTAGACCCTTCGAACTCTTCGCGTGGCTGGGTTGCGACACGCGGTCCCCGAGTCTCTCCGGGATGCACTGCGGCGAGCGTGCCTCCATTTCCTCTCTCGTCAATCAGCGTTCTTTTCCGGCACGCGCCCTTGCAGCGACCGTTGCAGGAGGGCTGTTCCGTAGAACTCGTATGAGGCGGCGGTGTCGGGGACATCCACGACGTGGACGGTGAAGCGGGCCGGAACACCATTGTCGGGAAGGTGCGTCGCGAAGTACTCGGCATAGGTGTCGGCGTAAGCCCGGCGTAACCGCTCCTGCTCCCGCGCGAATCCTGCCGGATCGACCAACGGGTTCGGACTCTTCGGCTGGCAACCGAAGGCGTGGATCTCGATGAAATCGACGTCGCGCAATGAATTGCAGATTTCCGCCTCCTGGAGCCAGCGCTCCCAGCAGGCAAAGACCAGCGGAATCTCCCGCGCGGGATCCATCGTCACCAGTTCGTCCCGGCCCAGAATGTCTTTTGCGGAGTAACCACCAGTCAGCCCGGCAAACGAGATCTTGAGATCCCCGTCGGGAAGCTCCTCGGTCACCAGCGAGGAGAGCACCGGCCGCTCCCCTTGAGCGTAATACGTCAGCTTGCCGCGTCTCTTGATCGTGAAGGGCACGCGCCGCTCCTTTCCAGAAACGGGATGTCGAACGACCTCGAAAGCTACTCATATACAGATTCGCGCAAAACTAGCGGCTGGGGCAGTCGCGTCAGCATCTGCTGCATCTCAGTGTCGTTCGTGTTCCCTGGGAGACACGCGTTTGCCCTATTGTCCTGCACCCGCAAAAAAGGATTCGTTCAGAAAAGCTGGTTACGATTGGGGCACGACGCCGCGCAGTGGACGGTGTTTGGCGAGGGTGAGCGCGGCCTCGACGAGCGCCAGATGGGTGAACGCCTGCGGAAAGTTGCCGAGCAGGAGCCCGGAGTGCGGATCGTACTCCTCGCTCAGCAGCCCGAGATCGTTGCGGAGGCTGAGCAGCCGGTCGAACAGCGTCTCGGCTTCATCCAGTCGACCCTGTAAGGTCAGTACTTCCACCAGCCAGAACGAACAGGCGAGAAAAGCCCCCTCGCCCGGCGGCAACCCATCGACTGCACCATCACCTTTGGCGTGGCTACGGTAGCGCAGGAGGAGCCCGTCGACGCTCAACTCGCGCCGGATGGCCTCGACCGTGGAGACGAACCGCGGGTCATCGGCTGGGAGGAAGCCGACGAGCGGCATCAGCAGGATGCTGGCATCGAGCTCGTCCGACCCATACGACTGCGCGTATGCCTGCTTGCGCTCGCTCCACCCGCATGCCTCCACCTGGGCCTTGATCTCGTCACGCAGCTCGCGCCAGCGGGCGACGGGCCCGTCGCGTCCGAACTCTTCGTGCATGCGCACGGCGCGGTCGAAGGCCACCCAGGCCATCATCTTCGAGTGGGTGAAATGCCGGCGCGGTCCGCGCACTTCCCAGATGCCGGCATCTTTCTCCCGCCAATGATCCTCGAGCCAGGCCAGGAGCCGCTTCATCAGGGCCCACCCGGACTCCGAGCCCTCGATGCCGTGCGCGACCGTCTGGTAGGCGACGTCCAATACCTCGCCGTACACGTCGAGTTGAAGTTGGTGCGACGCCGCATTGCCCACCCGCACGGGACGCGAATCCGCGAAGCCCGGTAGCCAATCGAGCGTGCGCTCTGTGAGGCGGCGTTCGCCGGCCACCCCGTACATGATCTGCACGTCGGCCGGCTCGCCCGCGACCGCCCGTAGGAGCCAGTCGCGCCAGGCGGCGGCCTCGTCGCTGTAGCCCGCGCTGAGCATCGCCAGGAGTGTCAGGCTCGCGTCGCGGAGCCAGCAGTATCGGTAGTCCCAGTTACGCACACCGCCGATCTGCTCCGGCAGTGATGTCGTCGGCGCCGCCACGATGCCGCCAGTTGGAGCATAGGTGAGCGCCTTGAGCACGAGCAGTGACTGATGGATGTCCTCATGGTGCGACCCATGATGCCGATCGGCGTTCGCCCATTCGAGCCAGAACGATTGGGTTTCCGCCAGCGCTACCTCGGCATCGACCGGCTCCGGCAACGACTGGTGCGATGGGAACCAGGTCAGCACGAACGGCACCCGGTCACCGGGTTCGACGACAAATTCCGAAACCGTCGTCAACTCTTCGCCGTGGATCTCGATCGGGGTGCGCAGACTTAGCGCGTCGGGACCGGCGATCGCGACCCGGGTGTGGTCAACGCGCTGCACCCAGGGGACGATATGGCCGTAGTCGAAACGAATGATGAGCTCGGATCTCATCGGCACCCGCCCCGTGATCCCTTCCACGATGCGGACGATGTCGGGAGCCTGGCCGCGGGGCGGCATGAAGTCGATGACGCGGACGCTCCCCTCCGCCGTTTCATGGACCGTTTCCAGAATCAGGGTCCGGGGCCGGTACCGGCGTTCGATGCGGCGAGACTCGGGCGCCGGGGCGAGGAGCCACCGTCCATGCTCCGGCTCACCAAGCAGTGCGGCGAAACACGCCCCGGAATCGAAGCGGGGGAAACAGCACCAGTCGATGGAGCCGGTGCGGTGCACCAGCACCGCCGTCTGCAAGTCGCCGAGGAGCGCGTAGTCCGCGATGCGCCGTGCCCTGCTCACGGGACGAAGCGTACACCGCGGATGGTCAACTTTCCTGTTTCGCACTGAGCGCCCGCGGCACCGCCGTTTCACTGACCGCTAGTGGGCCGCTACGACCACGGCCGCACGCGCGTCACGGCCGCAATGGTCGTCGGTTGGTGAACTGGTCGAAGCGAGCGGGCGTCAGGGACTGAGGGCCGCGACGCGTCCGCTCCTCCAATGGCCTTCGCGGTGCGTGCTCATGGCGAAGATTGGGCGATCTCCAGGAGCAGGCCGGCCAGTTCCCTCGGGGCAGTGATCATCGCGTCGTGCCCAGTTGCTAACTCTCGGTAGCCCCAGCCGCGCTCAGCGCGGGCACGCCGGGTCATCTCATCGCGCCACCCAGCCGGAGGCGCCTCGGTGCATGAGACGAAGGTCTTCGGTCCCGCGAACCCGGCCGCGCTTTCCAATCGGAGTGGCTGGGTGAAGGTCTTGAAGGGCTGCGGGGCCAGCCTTGGGCGCACCCAGGCCACGTCGTCCGCGTCGGCGATGCCGAAGCCGGACAGGTCGGCGGGGGGCGGCAGCTGCCATCCCCCGCCCTCCACGTCCACCAGCGCCCGCCGCGCCGCGAGCCATGCCGAGGGGAAGAAATCGATCACCGCCTGGCCGGAGGCCGCCTCGGCGCCGTCAACGTATACGAGTTGCGCGATGCGGGCCGGCAGGCGGTCGGCGACGCCCGTGACGACCACGCTACCGTAGCTGTGGCCGACCAGTACGACGCCGCGGAGATCCTCGTACTCGAGGACACCGATAATATCCTGGATGTGGGTGCCAAGGTCGATCCCAGGGTGGGCCAGGTGGGCACGCTCGCCGAGACCGGTCAGGGTTGGTGCGTGGACGTGGTGACCAGCCGCGTGTAGCCAGGGGACCACCCGCTTCCAGCACCACCCGCCGTGCATGGAGCCGTGGACAAGGACGAAGGTGGCCAGCGCGTTATCCCCCCTGCCCGGCCCGCGGACGCGTCATCCTGTGGCTGCCGGCGACGACATTAACGCGGCCGTCGGAGTAGATTCGCCTGCCGCTCATTCTGCAGTCCCAGGCGCAGGCAACCGAGCAGCCAGGCAAACGTGCACTCGATCGCCCACCGGTGCCGCTCCAACGGCTTGCTGGAGTCGATCCCGCGCCGGGCGATGCGCGGGGTGATCCCAAGATGGCGGTGGGCGCGCTGCCGGTTGGAATCGTGGTGGACATTGTGGGCGGCTAGCATGCCCGGGCGCTTGCAGAGCGGACAGCCAGGAGCGTGACACACATGAGCGCGATGATTTGGCGATCGATTACGCGATCGTGCGTGGGGTCGCCACCTCGCGCAAGCGCCCTGTCCCTCGCCGCGCGGCGTCCCACCGATCGACGTCGAACTCCAGGACTGCAAGTCCCGAGGTCGGTAGGCGAACATCCCCATCGTGGTTGCCCGCCAGCGCCTCTGCCAGATCCTCGAATCCCGGATTATGACCGACGATCATCGCGCAATTGACCTCGTCCAGGATGCTTCGCACGAGGGCGAGCAGGGTCTCGACGTCAGCGCCGTAGATGCGCGGCTCCACGGTTAGAGGAGCGGTGTACCCAACGGCCGGCGCCACAATCTCCGCCGTCTGCAAGGCCCGTGTCGCATCAGAGGTGATGATCGCGTCCGGGGGCCCGGTCAAAGAGTGGATGTAGGCGCCCATGGCCGCGGCGTTGCGGCGACCGCGTTCCGTTAGCTCGCGGGCGTGGTCGCCGGCCGGAGCATCGGGCTGGGTCTTGGCATGGCGCAGGATGAGCAGGCTCTTCATCGATCATTCCTGAGATGAGATCGTCCAGGCCGCCGAATGAGAGTGGCCTGGGACAGCGGCAGACACAAAGTATCGTCGCTATGGCGACCCTCTCGCTGTGACAGAGCACCACGGTCTCCACACCGCTTCCCGCCAGCGCGTTGGATCGCGGCGCCAGCGAACGGCGGTAGGGGCAACGCTTGCGTAGCCGGCCCCGAGGCACGGATTCGGGTCATCCGCCGTTGTAGTATTTGGCCATGATCTCGCTACTCGAAATCAGCCCCTGCACAAACGTCTCATCGAGGGGTTCGATCCTCTTCGAATTGACAAAACGATAGAAGTCGAGGCGGAAACTCAGGCCGATTGGGCAGAGCACGCTGAGCGATTCGTGTTCGCTCCAGTCGCGAAATCGAGAACGCCTCATGTCCGGTGTCGCGGAGCGTTAGGATCGACCCAGCGCTCCTCGCGTACCGTGGAGGTGCGCCGTTGACCGCCGTTTCAGAAAGTCATCCCCGACCACAACTGCAGCGATCGACCTGGGAATCACTGAATGGGCGTTGGGATTTCGCCCTCGATGAGGACGGGTCCTGGTCTTTGCCGGGGGAGGTTTCCTGGGATCGATCGATCGTCGTCCCGTTTGCGCCGGAGACGCCGTTGAGCGGAATCGGCGCCGAAGGGTTTTTCCGCTCCTGTTGGTACCGGCGCACCGTCGAGATAGCACCGGTCCGAGGTGGCGAGCGAATCTTCTTGACCTTCGGGGCCGTCGACCACTCGGCTCGCGTGTGGGTCGATGAGACGTTTGCGGGGTGTCATGAAGGTGGATACACCCCGTTCTCGATCGATATCACCGATTTCCTTCGACCGGGCGACGAGCACGAGATCATTCTCTGCGCGGAGGATGATCCGCACGACCTGGCGAAACCGCGCGGCAAGCAGGACTGGCAACTCGAACCTCATGCCATCTGGTATCCCAGGACTACCGGCATCTGGCAAACGGTCTGGCTGGAACGACGTCCGGCGTCCTGGATCGACTCGCTCCGGTGGACGCCCGGACTGGCGTCCTGGGATATCGCCTGTGAAGTGGTGATCGAAGGAGAGAGCCGGAATGATCTCCGTCTCGAGGTGATCCTTACAGTCCCGGATGACGAGTCGGAGCAGCCGCCACGGCTCCTGGCGCACGACGTCTACTCGGTCGTCTCGGGCGAAGTTCATCGCCGTATCGCGCTCTCCGATCCCGGGATCGATGACTATCGCAATGAACTGCTCTGGAGCCCGACGAGACCCACGCTCATCGACGCGATGCTTCGGCTCCTCGGGCCGGATGGCGAGGTAATCGATGAAGTGCTCAGCTACACGGCTCTCCGCGCCGTTGGCGTAGAGGGCGACCGCTTCATCCTCAACGGGCGGGCGCTTGAGCTGCGACTGGTGCTGGATCAGGGCTACTGGCCTGACGGCGGCATGACGGCGCCGGATGATGATGCCCTACGGCGTGATGTCGAGTTGGCAAAAGCCATGGGATTCAACGGCGTGCGCAAGCATCAGAAAATCGAGGATCCACGCTATCTCTATTGGGCGGACCATCTGGGACTTCTCGTCTGGGAGGAGATGCCCAGCGCTTATCGCTTTACCCTGGGAAGCATCGATCGTCTGGCGAGGGAATGGACCGCCGCACTGCTGCGCGACATCAGCCATCCATGCGTCGTGACCTGGGTGCCGTTCAATGAATCGTGGGGCGTACCGGATCTGCCAAGTCATCCGCCGCAGCAGAGCTTCATCCAGGCACTGTATCACCTGACGAAGGCGCTCGATCCTACCCGCCCGGTTGTTGGCAACGATGGCTGGGAGAGCGCTGAAACCGACATTATTGGCATCCATGACTATGACGACGACCCCACGCGAATCCGCCAACGCTATTTCGAGCATGAGGACATCCCGACGATCCTACGAAGAGCACGCCCGGGTGGACGCCTCTCCACCCTGAGCGGCCACGAGCATGCCGGGCAGCCCGTTGTGCTCACCGAGTTCGGCGGGATTTCGTATGCCCCGCCAGAGGGCAATGATGAAAGCTGGGGATATAGCGTCGTCAAGACGCCTGACGACCTGGAACGCGCCTACTTCCAACTCCTGGAAACGATTCGCGAGCTCCCGCTTCTGGCCGGATTCTGCTATACGCAGTTTGCCGATACCTATCAGGAAACCAACGGACTGCTCTACGCGGACCGTCGCCCAAAGTTTCCGGTAGAGCGTATTGCCGAGGCGACTGAAGGGCCGGACCGCCAGGGGCTCGCCGCCCTGCGACGCAAACGTAAACCGGTCACATTATCGGTCGTCGAAACGACAGGAATGACGAGCGGAGCGGTGAAAAAGGGCGGCTAGTTTCGCCAGCCCTCCCAGGTGGCATGTTTCCTGCTTTTTGAGCACCGCTGTCTCTGAGTAGCTCGCTAGCTGTCTCGAGCGCGCGCCGCGGATTCGCCCGCGGCGCAGTGGTCTTGTGTGGCAAGTCGCTACCGACGAATGGGGATTGAATGCTCGTCGCGTTCTCGCATCTGCGCTGGGGATTTGTCTGGCAGCGGCCTCAGCACCTGCTCACCCGCTTTGCGCGGGAGATGCCCGTGGTTGTCGTCGAGGAGCCAGAGGATCACGCCTCGGGCACGGACATTCGGATCCGGCGTGATCATGGGGTGACGGTCGTAACCCCTCTTCTTCCTATGCCGTCCGGCAAGTACGGGTTCGGGAATCACGTCAACGGCCAGATTGCTCAGTTGATCGAGTCGATCGTCCCGCCCGGAACTGATCCCATCTACTGGTACTACACCCCGATGGCGCTTGGCGCCGAGCCCACGACCGCTCGACCCCGATTGTCGGTCTATGACGCGATGGACGATCTCGCCAACTTTCGCGCCGCGCCTCCGGAGCTCCGCATCCGCTAAGCGCGCCTCCTCGCCCTGGTCGATCTGGTGTTCACCGGTGGTCCGACGCTCTACCGTCAGCGCCGGGACATGCATCCCTCCGTTTACTGCTTCCCCTCCGGCGGCGAAGCG
>JAHWJF010000129.1 GCA_019348515.1 Chloroflexota bacterium
GGGCCGCTTCGCTTCAGTTCGTGAGGAAGATCAGCGGCTCAAACAGGCCATCCAGGGTGAATGAGCCCGCCTTCAATACCGCGGTCGACGATATCGCCACGATCTCGGCGCGACTGCTCGTCTCCTTGAGCTCGACCGCGGCGCCGAAGAATCGTCAGGACGAGGCTGTTCGAGCGAAGGCGCGCGCCGCGAAGCGATTCGGCACGTGAGCACCATGACGCATCCTGGACCGCTCCAACTCGCGGGTCTCGCGGTGAGGCAAGACGAGCCAGGCCCTCAGTGGCGCCAGATGGTGGACGATGTCTACCGCACGGAGTCGCGCCGCGTCTTCGCCACCCTGATCCGGCTCCTCGGCGATTTCGACGTTGCCGAGGACGCTTTGCACGACGCGTTCACCGCCGCGTTGCGGCAGTGGCCGCGAGACGGGATTCCCGCCAATCCCCGCGCCTGGCTCGTTTCGACCGGCCGCTTCAAAGCGATCGACGGCATGCGGCGGCGCGCCAGGTTCGATGCATCGCTGGCGACGCTTGCGGAGCAACTGGACACCAGTGCCGACGTCGAGCTGTCGGAGGAAAACGAGGGCCTCGAGGACGACCGGCTGCGGCTCATCTTCACCTGCTGCCATCCCGCCCTGTCGCCGGAGGCTCGCGTGGCACTGACGCTGCGCGAGATCTGCGGACTCACGACGGAGGAGATCGCGCGCGCCTTCCTCACCACCCCGCCGACATTGGCCCAGCGCATCGTGCGCGCCAAGGCAAAGATCCGCGACGCGGGCATTCCCTATCAGGTGCCGTCGCCAACCGATTTACCAGACCGGTTGGAGACTGTTCTCCAGGTGATCTACCTCGTGTTCAACGAGGGGTACACCGCCTCATCCGGTGAGTCACTGACACGCGCCGATCTCTCCGGCGAGGCGATTCGTCTGACCCGTCTCCTGGTCGAGCTGCTGCCGGAACCCGAAGTGGTAGGGCTCTTGGGATTGATGCTGCTCCATGAATCGCGCCGCGTGGCGCGCACCTCGCCGAATGGGGACCTGGTCTTGCTGAAGGACCAGGACCGCTCGCTCTGGAACCAGGATCAGATCGCGGAGGGGAAGGCGTTGGTCGAACGGGCGCTGGCGTCGCGCCCGTTTGGACCGTACACCATCCAGGCCGCGATCGCGGCGGTGCATGCGGAAGCGCGGACTACGAGCGCCACGGATTGGGCGCAGATCGTCGCTCTGTACGACGTCCTGGCGCAGCTCGCACCATCTCCGGTGATCGAGTTGAACCGGGCGGTCGCGGTGGCGATGCGCGACGGTCCCGCGGCCGGGCTTGCCCTGATCGACACCATCTTGGCGCGCGGCGAGCTGGCCGATTACTACCTGGCGCACTCGGCACGGGCGGAGCTATGCCGCCGATTGGGACGCACTGAGGACGCTCGGGTCTCCTACCAACGGGCGCTCAGCCTTACCCAGCTAGAACCAGAGCAACGCTTTCTCAAAGCGCGTCTGGCCGAACTCCGGGATTGACGAAGCAGGCCCGGCGTCTCGTGCTCGCCAGGCCAGATGAGCTCACTCCTCCTGGACGCAGAACACGGGTTGCGAGTCGTACTACCGGAGGCGCAACAGGAATGACAGCGGGGAAAGATGTCGAGTTCGCACCATGTACCGCGCGCGGCGTCACTCGTGATTCGGTATGGACGATTGCGGTGACACCAGCGCAAAGAAGGTCGCCATGCGAGGGCTATACCTACGCGTCTCCGGATCTGGCCGAACTCGAGTGTGCCACAGTCCAGGTGCGTACGGCCCTGGAAGAGATGACTGTTGCGGCTAAGGCGGCAGTGGCTGGTGCGCGCGCGATCGTTGAGGTGATGGATGCGGCAGTCGCCGTCCTGGAGGTGGCGGAGCGCGCATCCGCGTTTGACTCGACGTCTGATGTTGCAACTCGCCTGGGCAGCATGTTGAGCCCGCGGGAGCGCCAGGTGCTTGCGCTGGTGGCCGAAGGACGCTCAAACAAAGCGATTGCCGAGGCGCTATTCGTTTCTCCCAACACGATCAAGACCCATATTGCCTCACTCCTGAACAAGTTGCATGCGGACAGCCGCGCCCAATTGGCCGCGATTGCGGCGAGGCAAGGGATATACGCGAGTGATGCGCCCACTCTCGACGATATGGAGACGCTTGCGAGTTGAGGTCATAAGGGGCGCAGGGTCCGGTCGATTCCGCACTCGGTCGAACGACTATTCAGTGTCATGGATGTTCACCGTGACCGCCGAGGCACGGGCAATCGTCCGGCCATTGGAGGGAGTGACCATTCCCGGTGTGGAGGAGATCAGCATGAGGAAGATTGTCGCGGGGTTGTTCGTGTCGCTAGACGGCGTGTACGAGGCGCCGGACCAGTGGCACTTCCCCTATTTCAATGACGAGATGGGGGAGGCGGTCGACGCGCAAATTGCCGCGGCGGATGCCATGTTGCTGGGGCGAGTGACCTACCAGGAGTTTGCTGCCTACTGGCCTCAGCAGTCGAATGACGATGTGGATATCGCCAGCTTCATGAACGAAACACCCAAGTACGTCGTCTCCAACTCCCTCGATGCCGTCGACTGGCAGAACTCGACGCTGATCAATGGCGACGTGGCCCAGGAGCTCAACACGCTGAAGCAGCAGCCCGGCAAGGACATCGCCATCACCGGGAGCGGCACCCTCGTCCGCAACCTACTCCGCGACGATCTGCTCGACGAGCTCCGGCTTCTGGTTCACCCCATCGTCGTCGGCAGCGGCAAGCGTCTGTTCGAGGGAACCGATCAGAAGGCCTTGGAGCTGGTGGACTCCAAGACGTTCAGCACCGGCGTGCTCTATCTCACCTACCGGCCCGCCGCAGCGTAGGGCGTGGACAGGGACACCATAGAGAAATTGGGTGTCCAGTTCGCGTTCCACCGTACGACTTCTCGTTGTACGACCGATTGACGGAACCGGAAAGAAAGGCAGCGTGAACTGGCGTGAAGCGAAGGGTATTCGTCGCCAGTGTTGTGGCCACCAGCGCCTCCCTGGCGACATCAAGCAGCGTAGTCGCGCAGACGGACCGCGACACGGCGACGCCAACTTCGGAAGGAGTCGGAATGACAGAATCCGGCACGCAATCGGGATATGCCCCCGTGAACGGCCTCAGGATGTACTACGAGATCCACGGCACCGGGGAACCGCTGGTGCTCATCCACGGCGCCTACGGCACGATCGAACTGTGGGGACCGATCCTGGCATCCCTGGCCGAGGACCGGCAGGTGATCGCGGTCGAGCTGCAGGGCCACGGCCACACCGCCGACGTCGACCGCCCCTTCAGCTACGAGCAACTCGCCGATGATGTCGCCGCCGTGATGGAGCACCTCGGCGTCGCGCAAGCGGATGTCGTCGGGTACAGCATGGGTGGCAACACCGGACTGCAACTGGCTATCCGGCATCCGGACCGGGTGCGCAAGCTCGTCGCCATTTCGCCGAACTACCGCTCCGATGGCTACTACCCGGAAGTCCTCGCAATGATCCAGACCATCACGCCGGAGGTCTTCGCGGGGTCACCGATGGAGGAAGCCTACCTCCGAAATGCCCCGCGTCCGGAGGACTGGCCGAAGCTGATCGAGAAACTCAAAGCCCTCGACGCGGAAGAGTTCGCCTGGCCAGAGGAGGACATCGCGGGGATCGCGGCGGCGACTCTGATCGTCATTGGCGATTCCGACGTTGTCCGTCCCGAGCACGCCGTCGAGCTCTTCCGCCTCCTTGGTGGCGGCGTCCCGGGCGACTTGGCGGGTCTCCCGAAATCCCAACTCGCCATCCTGCCCGGTATCACCCACGTCACGGTTGTTTTCGAGCGCACCGACCTGATGCTTTCAATGATCGAGGCATTCCTCGACGCGTCACTGTCGGAAGCCGGGTGACGAACGACCGGCAGCGCTGTTGAGACGGCAAGCGGACGAGAAGTGGAAAGGTGCGGTGATGCCCATGTCGATTTGAGGCAGTCCCGATCGACTACTGCATGAGTAGCCCCGCTGCTCAATCGTGCGAACGTTGTTACCGTGAAAAGGAGTCAGCAGTGAGCGGGGTCCGAGTTCTGGTTGGCACACGCAAAGGCGCATTCATCCTGACGTCAGACGAACGGCGAAAAGATTGGCACGTCTGCGGCCCCCACTTCGCGGGCTGGGAGATGTACCACCTCAAAGGGTCGCCGGTGGACCTGAACCGGCTGTTCGCATCGCAGACCAGTGGCTGGTTCGGTCAGACGATGCAGCGCTCGGACGACGGCGGCCACACATGGGAGCCGATCGGGAACCAGTTTACGTATGACGGTATCCCCAGTACTCACCAGTGGTACGACGGCACGCAGCACCCGTGGGAGTTCGCGCGCGTCTGGCATCTGGAACCGTCGTTGTCGGACCCCGAAACGGTCTACGCCGGAGTGGAAGACGCGGCCCTTTTCCGCTCGAGCGATGGCGGACAGAGCTGGCACGAATTGTCCGCATTGCGTGAGGTCAAAAGCAATCTCTGGCAGCCGGGCGCCGGTGGCATGTGCCTGCACACCATCGTCCTCGATCCAAACGATCCCGACCGGATCGTCGTCGCCATCTCGGCGGCGGGCGCCTTCCGTACCGACGACGGGGGCCAGACGTGGGTCCCAATCAACCGCGGCCTGCAGTCTCCTTATGAGCTCCCTGATCCGGACGCCGACGTCGGCCATTGCGTCCACAGTGTCGCCATGCATCCATCGCGACCGAACGTGCTCTTCATGCAGAAGCACTGGGACGTGATGCGCAGTGACGACGCCGGTGAGTCGTGGCACGAGGTTAGCGGTAACCTGCCGAGCGATTTCGGATTTCCCATTGCTGTCCACGCGCACGAGCCAGAAACCGTCTACGTCGTCCCGATCAAGAGTGACTCGGAGCACTTCCCGCCGGACGGGAAGCTGCGCGTCTACCGCAGCCGAACCGGTGGTCATGAGTGGGAAGCGCTCACCGACGGTCTGCCCCAGGCTGACTGCTACGTCAACATCCTACGCGACGCCATGGCGGTCGACTCGCTCGACTCCTGCGGCGTCTACTTTGGCACCACCGGCGGACAGGTCTACGCCTCCTCCGACTCCGGCGATACCTGGGCTCCGATCGTGCGGGATCTTCCTGCCGTCCTGTCGGTCGAAGTGCAGACCCTGCCATGATCCGCGTCAGGCTCCCGCAACACTTGCGAACCCTGGCGCGTGCGGATAGAGAGGTCGCGCTCGAGGTTGACGGTCCGGTGACCCAGAGCGCGATCCTCGATGCGCTGGAGGCCGCGTATCCGATGCTACGCGGGACTATCCGGGACAACGTCACCAGACAGCGCCGGCCCCTGGTGAGGTTCTTCGCGATCCAGCAGGACCTCTCCCATGAACCACCGGATGCGCCGCTCCCCGAGGCCGTCGCAACCGGGGCCGAGCCGTTCCTGATCGTCGGGGCGATGGCAGGCGGATAAAGCGAGTCGCGGGCCGCTTGTCATTCAGAGGGGTGTGTCATTTCGAGCGTCAACAGGAATCTCGTCGCGTGGCTCGCGCGACGATTCATGAGATTGCCCTGTACGTTCCTCGGGATGACACACGGTCCGTGGCGTGCACCTGTTCGGACACGTTGGAGGGAAACAGATGAAATACATGCTGCTGATTTACGGAGACGAGCAGGCTCTGGACGAAGCGACCCGGGAGGGGTGTTACGACGAATCCGCACGGCTTGCCAGGGACATCAATGCGAGCGGGAAGTATCTGGGCGCGTCCCCGCTGCACCCAACGTCGGCGGCAACCAGCGTCCGAGTCCGTGACGGCAAACGGCTAGTGACCGATGGTCCCTTTGCGGAGACTCGCGAACAGCTCGGGGGGTACTACTTGATCGATGCCACCAATCTGGACGAGGCGATCGACGTCGCCGAGCGGATCCCTGGGGCTCGCTGGGGCACGATCGAGATCCGGCCGGTGATGGAAATCGCGGGGTTACCCGAGAGTTAGTCATCTAAACGTCGGCTTTTTCGCACTCCACCGGGCTCCTGTCGATTTTGGGCGGAACGAACGACTACCTCGTGAACTGCCGATTGGCAACGGTCCGGAGAAGAGGATGAAGTACCTATGCCTGGTCTACCAGGAGGAGTCAATCGCCGACACCCTCCCCGAGAGCACATGCGACGCTACTGCGGGCGAGGTGTTCGATCACCGCGAGGAGTTACGACTTAGCGGTTATCTCATCGCTTCGTCCACCCTGCAACCAGTGCAAGCCGCCACCATCGTCCGGGTCCGTAACGGTAGGGTGTCCATTTCTGATGTGCCATGTTTGGAGTCGAAGGAGCAACTTGGGGAGTTTTACCTCATCGAGGCCAGGGATCTGAACGACGCCATTCGCGTAGTGTCCAGAATCCCTTCGGCCCGTATAGGGCGGATAGAGGTGCGACCGCTGCGGGAGCTCGGCCCGCGATAACGGCGCTGGGACGAGCAGCGCGGAACAGACGACAGTCCGTGCGCTGCTGAACAACTGAAAGGAATGGGTGCTGCTATGTCCTCAACTATCTCGGTCTTGTCCTCGACAAGAGAATCGCGTCCGGTCGACTGGGGTCGGTTCGCCCTGGTCGGTCTCGGAACGGTGATCGCCGCCGTGCTCGCCAACGTTCTCGTCTACTTCATCGGGGGCGCGGTCGTCGGCTATGACCCCGAGTTCGTTGTCCTCAGGAATGTCAGTGCCGTGATCCTCTTTACAGTGGTGCCGGCGATCGCCGCCGTGCTGCTCTACGCGGTCTTGCTGCGCTTCACGGCGAACCCGGCGCGCACGTTCACGATCATTGCCGCGGTGGTCCTGGTTGTCTCCCTCATTCCAGACGTCACCTATATCCCCTCGGTGCCGGGGGCGACTGGCGGTCAGACGGCGATCCTTTCGGTGATGCACGTGGTTGCCGCCATCGTGATCGTGTGGATGCTGACGACCGTCACCCAGCCGCAAACGCGCACACGCGGCTAATGCACGGATGTCCGTGCATACCTCGCCTCGACATGTTTGACACGTGTTTGCGGTCAGGCGTGGGGGACGCTCCCGGCTCGGCTTAGGCGAAGTGGTTGACGCCCCTGGGTAATCCGGATGGCCGATCCCGCCTTCGGCGGAGCCGACGACGCGCCCGTTGGGCGCGAGGCACGGAGCCGAGACCGGGGGCAAGGAAGGAGCGGTGCATGGCCGAACATGCGGTGGTGGTCGCCGGCGGCGGCCCGACGGGGCTGATGTTGGCGGGCGAGTTGGCATTGGCCGGGGTCGACGTGGCCATTGTCGAGCGACGCGCCAGCCAGGACGTCATCGGCTCGCGCGCGGGCGGTCTGCACGCGCGGACCATCGAGGTGCTCGATCAGCGTGGCATCGCTGATCGCTTCCTGTCGCAGGGACAGGTGTCGCAGATTGCGGGCTTCGCCTGGATCCCGTTGGACATCAGCGACTTTCCCACCCGGCACAACTACGGACTCGCCCTGTGGCAGAACCACATCGAGCGCATCCTGGCCGGCTGGGTCGACGATCTGGGGGTCCTGATCGATCGCGGACGTGAAGTGACGGGGTTCGTCCAAGACAATACCGGCGTTGACATTGAGCTCTCCGACGGTGAGTCGCTACGGGCGGACTATCTCGTCGGGTGCGACGGCGGACGCAGTGTGGTCCGAAAGGCGGCCGGCATCGAGTTCGCCGGGTGGGACCCGACAACCAGCCACCTGATCGCTGAAGTCGAAGTGGGCCAGGAGCCGGAATGGGGCATGCGCCACGATGAGAAGGGCATCCATGGCTTCTCCCGGTTGGAGGATGGACCGGTGCGGGTCATGGTGACCGAACAGCACCTCGGACACACCAGCGCACCCACCCTGCGCGATCTTAGTGAGGCGCTCATCGCCGTCTACGGGACCGATTACGGAATCCACAGTCCCACCTCGATCTCCCGGTTCACCGACATGACCCGGCAGGCAGCTTCCTACCGCGACCGGCGGGTCCTGCTGGCCGGCGACGCCGCCCACGTGCATTACCCGACGGGTGGACAGGGTCTCCAAACTGGTGTGCAGGATGCGATGAACCTGGGATGGAAGCTGGCCCAGGTGGTCAAGGGCGTGTCGCCGGACAGCCTGCTGGATACCTACCACGCCGAGCGGCACCCTGTCGCTGCCCGCGTGCTGCACAACACGATGGCACAGACCGCGCTGCTGCGCCCCGACGAGCGCAGCAAGGCGGC
>JAHWJF010000130.1 GCA_019348515.1 Chloroflexota bacterium
AGGAACTCACCGTCGCGATCGAAGCGCTGCACCCGGGCGTTGCCGCTGTCGACGACCTCAATCACCCCATCCTGCGCCACGGTGACGCCGATCGGATCTTTGAATTGCCCTGGCTCGGACCCCGGTCCACGGCGGTCGCTCAGGTCGAAGGGACCGGTCGCCGGAGCCACCCGCCCCGCGAGCTCCGGGGTCATCCCCACCGCGACCGTCGCCACCGGCGGCGGCGGCAGACCCTCTCGGAAGAGGAGGAAGCGCCAGATGTCGAGCCAGCGTGTCGGGTTGACCAACGCCCGCAGGATCTCCCCGACGTCGGGATCGAGGTATTGGGGGGGGACCGTCGTCAGCCGGGGCCAGGACTCGGTCGCATAGCCGGCCTCGGCTAGACCCGCGTCACTGGCGGCGATGGCCACCTGCGCTCCAACCGTCGCGGCGGCTCCTGGTGCGACGACCGTCAACTCCGGGAACTCGCGGAAGTACCACACGTATGGCCATTGCACGTCCCGCTCGAGCGCGATGCTGAGGCTGTGGCTTCCGGTCGGGTCGCGCGCTGACCCGTCGTTGATCCCGACGTCGCGGGCCAGGCGCAGAAATCGCTCGATGCTGGGCAGCGTTCCGAGCGCGGCGGTGCGCTGCGCGAGGAGCTCGGTGCCAATATCGGCCCGGGTGAACGCCAGCAGATTGGCCGAGCGCAGCCCGAATGCCCCGAGTAGGAGGGCGACGACCAGGAGCGCGATCAAAGCCGGTTGGCGCTGCTGAGCCGTCTCGCGTTCGTCGCCGCTGATGCGCCAGATCAAATACGCCATGGGCATGACGACGAGGCAGAGCACGGCAACCGGCGGCAGCGCCGCGGCCGGTCCGCCTCCCCGGTCGTCGATCCGGGTAAGGAGCACGCCGACCGCGGCCAGCCCGATGACGATGCCGAGCATGAGCAGCGCCAACAGCCCGCCGCTCCCTTGCCAGACATACCGCCAGTCGATCTGGTCCAGGACCCGGCCCAAGGCGACGCCCCCCAGCATGACCATCGGCAACGCGACGTGGACGGCGTGCTCGGGAGCGCGTCCAGCGGAAAAGCTCCAGAAGGCGAAGGCCGCAACCGACCAGCCAGCGAACAACACGACGGCGTCGCCGCGGTCATTTCTGCCGCGCACCAGGGCGGCGATGGCGAAGATCACCGCGATTGGCTCGTAAATGAGGAGCGCCATGAGGAAGAGCTGCACCGGCTGACCGCTGCTTTCGGTCAGGAGCCGCCACCACGCGCCAAGCGTCTCGCCCGCTCCGGCAATACCGGATGGGTGCGAGAGAAAGCGAGTGAAGCAGAGGATCGTCGTCACCACGGCGGCGAGCAGAAACGCGGCCAACTCCCGCCGTAGCGCGCCAATCCGGCGCCGGATCGTCCCCTCCGGCACAGCCAGTGAAGCGAGAGCGATGCCGGCGATCAAGGTCACGATGACGGTGACCGCGCTCGGCCCGGCGCTATAGGCGCTCCCGGTGATGATGCCGAGAGCGATCGCCGGGCCACGGGTGGTGCGGAGCAGACCGGCGTCGCCGAGGCGGACGAAGCAGGCGACGGCCGCCAGACTCAGCGCGGCAACGATGATCTCGGGGGAGACGACGCGCGCGGCGTAGACCAGCGTCGGCGAGATAGCCGCCAGCGCGGCCATCCCCAGCGCGGCGGGGCCGCCCACCCACCCCCGCAATGCCAGTGGCAGGGCGACGAGAGCCAGACCCGCCAGCGCGGGGACGATGCGCGCGACCACGTCGCTCGTTCCAAAGAGGAAGAATCCGATCCCTTCCAACAGGAGGAGCAGCGATCCGGTGTCCGCGATCGCCTCGCCGGTGGCTGGTGGCTGGCCACGAAAGAGAGCCCAGGCGTCGTAGGCGCGCGCCGCTTCGTCGGCATCGAGGGCCCAGCCGTCGAGGCGCACGAGGCGCAGCGCCACGGCGGCCAATCCCGTGATGATCCAGCCGAGTGTCTGCCAGGGATGCGATCCGACGAGTGGGATCACCCGGTCGAGATCGCTCGGAGTGGATGCGGGAGGGGGGAGGCGGGTGGTGGGTGGAACCGGTCCCTCCGCCCCCCGCCTTCTCTCCGCCTCTGTGATCTCCCCGTCCATCACCCGTCCCAACCCTGTCTCTCGCTCAATAACGGATCTGGTTGTAGAGGGGGATGAGGTCGTTCCGGACATACAGGGTGTAATCGTACGAGTCGATGCGGACGGGCAGATCGCGATACATCACCAGCCGGTAGAGTCCCTGCTGTCCCTCCGCCGTCAACAGATGCGAGAGGCTCTCGCCGATCGAAGCGACGATGTCGAGCGGGCCATGCGGCTGGTCGGACGATTCCCACGCCGAGCGTCCGGGAGGAAGCTCCGGGGCGATGGCGAAGTCCCGGTAGACCGGGTCCTCGGGAAACCACCAGCGCAGCACATACTCCTGCGCGGTGTACCCCTCCAGGTATGGCTCGACGGAGCCACGGTTGTCACCGCCGACGAGCACCACCGGCACGTCATCGGGTGGACCGGCGAACGTGCCGCCGTAGAGATGCCGGTTCGGGAAGTCGCGCAGGTACCACTGCATCGGCCAGGAGACGCCGTTGTTGTCGTCGTACCAGATCTCCAGGTCACGGCCTCCCGTCGTCAGTGCCGAGAGGGTCGTCAGCTCGCTAACCATGCGGTGCATGTCGGGGGAGGTCTGGGTGTAGACCAGCATGTCCTTGGGCACGTCGCCCTCCTGATAGACCAGGCGCCACCCAGCGTGAATTTGGGCCAGGGCCAACCCGAGAACCAGCGCGGCCAGCGCCGGCTGCGCCGCCAGACGAGCCCCACGCCGCAACCAGACCAGAGCGACCGCGGCAATCCCGGCAAGCGGTGGCAACGCCAGCAGCCACCACTGCTCCCGCGCCCAGGGAGTCAGGACTCGCTCCCAGCCACCGCCAACCGTGGCGGAGACGAATTCGCCGTAGGTCATGGGAGCGGCGACCAGAAACCAGCAGACCCCGAGTGCCAACAGCGATCCAAAAAGCGTCCATTGAAGTGCCGCCCATCTCGGTGCCGTGCCCTCACCCCGGCCCTCTCCCGTCGCAATGGGAGAGGGAGTCTTCCCTTCTCCCCAAGCATGGGGATGAGGGGCGTTCGCGACCGGCCGCCAGCGCTCCCAGACCTCGCCGAGCAGGGCCGCCGCCAGGATCGTCGCCGGTAGTGTGATGTGGATGATCAGCCAGGGCATCTTCTCTCCCGCCCAGGAGAGAGCCACAAAGATACCGCTGAACCAGATCGCCAGGAACGTCTGGAAGACGAAGCGTGGTCCGGGTGTCGCCCGGCCAATCCCGACCAGCAGCGCCCGCACGCCGGCGACGATCGTCGCCGCCACACCGAAGAGCACGGCGATGTACTCGTACTGCGGGAAGAGCAGCAGATAGTAGAACCAGGGCTGCTCGCCGCGACGGAAGTCGTGCTGGCCCAGCCAGTACAGAAGCGTGCCGTCGGTGGCGATGGTGCCCGAGGCCAGCCCGTAGAGATTGGTGAAGAGCGTTGTGAACAGCACCGCGAAGATCACCAGACCGGCAATGAGCGCCGCGGAGAGCCCGGCCCGGTCGCTCCAGGCCGCGCGCACTGCCGCCGCGATGCTTCCTGGCGGCGGATTCCCGAACAGAGCAGGCGCCCACCCCTCGTCGGTGCCATCGAGAGCGCGCCGGCGGTGCAGGAGCAACGCCACCCCGGCGAGCGTCACGACCGCGAGCAGGATCAGCGCGATTGTCAGGGGATGGGTGAGCAGATCCTGATAGAAAGCGAACTGCTCGCTCTGCGAGGGCGATCGCCAGGGGATCGTGGGGAGCGGGCGGCCGGTCGCGTCCGGCAAGAGCGCCACCAGCGCGAGCGCGGCGACGCCAGCGACCACCAGCACCGGCGCTACCACGCGCAAGGGTCCCCAGAGCAGCGCTCCGGCAATGACCCCGAAGAAGATGGCGGCGATGCCGAAGACGATCTCGTGATTGGTCAGCAGGAAGCCGAGCGATGCGCCGATGGCGATCAGCCAGCCGCGTGCAGGCCGCTCGATGTAGCGCATGATGGCGATGAAGAGGAAGAGCGACCCGGCCACGGTGAAGATGTCGTGGCGGATGTAGCGGCTCTGATAGAGCAACGCCGGCGAGATGACCAAGAGGGCTGATGCGCTCAGCGCCCCCCAGCGCCCCAGGTGTCGTTCGCCGCGCAGAAGGATCGGCAGCGCGACCAGGATCACCCCGAAGAGCGCGGCCGAGTAGCGGCTGGAGGCATCGGAGTCGCCGAGGAGTGTGTAGACCAGCGCATTCATATGGAAGAGGAAGGGACCGTGCATCAGTGGATCGTGGGCGTAGTTCTGCCCGGTAGCGAGGAGCCAGGAGAAGTAGGCGTGCAGGCTCTCGTCATGATGCAGTGCCCGGGAGCCGAGATCCCAGAAGCGGGTCAGCACCGCCGCAACGAGGATCAGCGCATAGAGCGCCATCTCGATGGTGATCCCGACTGGCGCCACGAGCCGTGACGTGGAGACGGGAGAGGGCGCGTAAGAGCGGTCGACGGCGTTGCTCGACAATGACGTCGACCGGCGGCCATTGCCGTCAGTAGAGTCGTCGCCAGGAGCTGGTGAGATTGGATTGTGGCGCTCCGTACCGTGCTCTGCATGGTGCGCAGACTGCACGTGGAGCGTTCCCTTGGCCGGCGGTGTCGCTTGTCCCACGCGGGCGTTCCCCAGTATGACGAACGCGCCCCGCGGGCCAGCGAGGCGCCCCGCGAGTATACGACGCACGCTGGACGGGACTCCCGGCTGCGTACCGCTACAATCACGTCGTCCAGATCCACCGAGCGCCTTTATAGGCCACATCGTACGCGTCGCTTGAGGCTCGGACACCGAAATGCCCGCGGTGGGCTATGTCAGTAGTGAGTAATTGCCACACGAGAGGTGGAAGGGACCCTACCGTGTCCGAGACTCAGGAACTCGATCTCGAGGGGCTGCTCAGGTGGCGCTGCATCGGACCATTCCGTGGGGGCCGCGTCGTTGCCGTGGCTGGCACACGGCACGACCCCAGCACCTTCTATTTCGGCGCCGTCGCCGGCGGCGTCTGGAAGACGACTGATGCTGGGACGTACTGGCGACCCGTCTCCGACGGATTCTTCACCACTGCCTCGGTCGGGGCCTTGGCCGTTGCACCATCTGACCCGAACGTCGTCTACGCCGGCACCGGCGAAACGACCATCCGCATCGACGTCTCTCACGGAGACGGCGTCTATCGCAGCACCGATGCCGGGCGAAGCTGGCACAACGTCGGGCTGCGCGAAACACGCCACATCGGCAAGATTCGCGTCCACCCGGACAACCCGGATGTCGTGTGGGTCGCGGCGCTGGGTCACGCCTTCGGTCCCAATCCGGAGCGTGGGGTCTTCAAGAGCGACGACGGCGGTGCGACCTGGCGCAATGTCCTCTTCGTGAGCGACAAAGCCGGTGCGGTCGATCTCAGTCTCGACGAGACCAACCCGCGCATCCTGTACGCCACCATCTGGGAGGCCTATCGCTCCTTCTGGCAGATCAGCAGCGGTGGGCCGGACAGCGGACTGTGGCGCAGCGTCGACGGCGGCGAGACCTGGGAGAATCTGAGCACCCGTCCCAATTTGCCCTCCGGGACTCTCGGCAAGATCGGCGTGGCTACATCGCCAGCTCGGCCCGGCCGAGTCTGGGCGCTCATCGAGCATGCCACCGAGGGTGGCCTCTACCGCAGCGACGACTACGGCGACCATTGGGAGAAAGTCAGCGACGACCAGAACCTGATCTCACGCGCCTGGTACTACATCCATATCACCGCCGATCCCCAAGACGCCGACACGGTCTACGTCAACAACTTCAAACTCTGGAAGAGCAGTGACGGCGGCAAGACCTTCTCCGATATCGCCACCCCGCACGGCGACAACCACGATCTGTGGATCGACCCCAACGACACCCGCCGCATGGTCCAGGGCAACGATGGCGGCGCCAATGTCTCCGTCAACGGGGGCTTTTCCTGGTCATCCACCTTCAACCAGCCGACTGCCCAGTTCTATCACGTCGCCGTCGACACCCGCGAGCCCTACGTTGTTTACGGCACCCAGCAGGACAATTCCAGCGTCGCTGTGCCCAGCCGCACCAACCACTCCGCGATCACCTGGGGCGACGGCTTCATCGCCGGCACCGGGGAGAGTGGCTACATCGCCGTCCGCCCCGACAACCCGGAGATCGTCTACGTTGGCGCGGTCGGTTCGTCTCCCGGCGGAGGCAACTCTCTACAGCGGTATGACCGCCGCATCGATCAGATCCGTCTCATAACAACCTGGCCCGAGGAGATGGGTGGCTATGGCGCCGGCGAGCATAAGCACCGCTTCGCCTGGACCTACCCCATTGTCGTCTCCCCCCACGACCCCAATACGCTCTACGTCAGCGGCAATCAGGTCTTCAGGAGCACCAACGAAGGGCAGACCTGGGAAGCGATCAGCCCCGATCTGACGCGAGCCGATCCGATGACGCTGGAGCCAAGTGGCGGCCCGATCAACCGTGACTCGCTCGGGGCCGAGGTCTACGCCACTATCTTCGCCTTCGCCGAGTCGCCGCACCAGGCCGGGGTCTTCTGGGCGGGGTCGGACGACGGCCGCCTCCACCTCAGCCGCGACAACGGCGCCACCTGGCAGGAGATCACCCCGCCCGACTTGCCGGAGTGGACGATGATCTCCAGCATCGAGCCCTCTCCCTTTGACCCCGCCACGGCGTACGTCGCCGCCACCCGTTACAAGCTCGACGACTACCAGCCGTATCTCTACGTCACCCGCGACTACGGCGCTCACTGGTCCCGCATAAATGCCGGCATCCCCGAGGATCATTTCACCCGTGTCATCCGCGCTGATCCGGAGTGCCGTGGTCTGCTTTACGCCGGTACCGAGTCCGGCATCTACGTCTCGTTCGACGACGGCACGCAATGGCAGGGGTGGCAGCTGAATCTGCCGGTGGCGCCGATCCACGACATCCTGATCAAAGGGAGCGACCTGATCGCCGGCACTCACGGCCGTTCGATCTGGATTTTGGATGACCTCTCCCCGCTGCGGAAGCTGGCCAAAGGCCCCGATGGCGGTGTGCCGGATGGCGAGCCGTATCTTTTTGCTCCGCGGGACACCACGCGCGTGCTGCCGGGAATCGACTTTGCTGACGAAATCGCCGGCTCGACCAACTACCTCACCATGCGTCCCGGCGCATTCATCGTGGAGACGTCTCCCGATGGAGAGACCATCCGCACCAACCTCGACGTCGGCGAGAATCCACCCGCGGGCGTGATCGTCACCTACCGGCTGGTTGCCGCTCCCGAGGAGCCCATTCGCCTGACCTTCCGCGACGCGAGCGGCGAGACGGTCAGGGCATTCTCCAGCCGCAAAGACGATGATCCGCCCCAGGCTAAGGAGCGCCGCGCCCCGGCCCAGACCGGCTGGAACCGCTTCGTCTGGGACATGCGCCACGCCCCGGCAACCAGGATTGAAGGGACCGATCCACCCTGCAAGGAGCCGATCGCGGGCCCCATGGTCGCTCCCGGCGAGTACACGGTGATGCTTACGGTTGGCGCCACCGAGTTGACCCAGACGTTCCGCATCCTCAAGCCAGAGAACGTAACCGCTACCCAGGCCGATCTCGACGCCCAGTACGACCTGCTGCTGCGGATTCACCATCAGGTCGACCGCACCACGACCGCGATCAACCGCATGCGCGATCTGCGAGGGCAGCTCGACGGTTGGGCGAAGCGAACTCGCGACCGGGACGGAAGCGTGGAGGTGGCGAAAGCGGCCGAGGCGCTGCGTGATGCCGTGCTCGAGATCGAGAAGACACTGCTCGTGTCGGACCTTCGTTGCGACTGGGAAACCTACAATTACGGTGTCCGCCTCCTCGGCAAATTGACCGCGCTCGCCGCCGACGTCTCCCTCGGGGACTACCGTCCAACCGACGTCGCCGATGAGGTATTCGGTGACGTGCAAGCTCGCATCGACGAGCAGATCGTGTCGTTCGAGCGGTTGGTGGCTGAGGACCTCCCTGCCTTCAACGCACGTCTGACGGAGGCGAAGCTAGACGCCGTGCTCGCCACCTGAGCCAGGGCCCGCCTATCTGACGCGTGATGGGAGAGGGGGTGAGGGTTCTCCTCGGCGATGCGTCATGGCTCACTCGGATGCCGTATGAGGAACCTGCTGCGAAGCG
>JAHWJF010000131.1 GCA_019348515.1 Chloroflexota bacterium
GTCGAGCGGGATACACGAGGTGTTGGGGAAGGGTCCTCCTCGGGAGGGGACTGAGGGTGACAGGGTCATAGGGGAAGACGAATGCGCCCTGGGCTCACGGCCCCCGATCCGACTGTGCCCGGACACAAGACGGGCTGATGGCGAGAAAAAACTCCCTATCACCCTATCACCCTCAAAACATCCCGTGCCTGCGCCTTGTCGATCTGCATCTGGGCGATGAGGTCTTCGATCGAATCAAAGCGGGCGTCGGGGCGGATGCGTTCCAGGAGTTCGGTTGCGAGGGTCTGACCGTAGAGGTCGCCGTCGAAATCGAGCAGGTGGGTCTCGACCATGCGGTCCCCATCGTCGACGGTCGGGCGGCTGCCGATGTAGGCGACGGCTGGCCGGGGCGTTTGGTCACCCGGGAGCCAGCCCCACGCCGCGTAGATGCCGTCGGCCAGCGGCGCCAGCCCGGCCGGCGGAGCGACATTGGCCGTGGGGAACCCGATGGCGCGTCCCAGATGCTGGCCGTGCACCACCTCGCCTTCCACCCGGAACGGGCGACCCAGGAGGCGCCTGGCGGTCGCGACGTCACCATTCATGACCGCCGTACGGACGCGGGAGGAGGAGACAACCTCCTGGCCATTGGTCAGTCGTGGCACGGCAACCATTCGAAACCCGAGGCCGGCACCGATCTCCGTCAGGCGCTCGACGGTCCCCGCACGGTCTTTACCGAGCGCAAACTCCTCCCCGACCCACAACTCCCGTAGGTTCGTTTTCTCCTGCAACCAGGCCATGAAATCCTCGGGAGACCACCGCGAGAGCTCCACGGTGAAGGGAACGACGACGATCTCGTCGAGACCAGCCTCGGCCAGGCGCTCCAGCTTCTCTTCAGGCGTCGAAATGCGTCCGGAGAATGCCTCGGGCCGTAGCACCGCCGCCGGAACCGGTTCGAAGGTGACCCCGGTCACGGGGAGATCGAGCTCCTGACCGCGCTGAACGGCCCGATCGAGGAGACGGCGGTGACCACGATGGACGCCGTCGAAGGTGCCAATGGTGACGATTCGCTCGCCTGGCGGCAGCTCATCCGGGGCAAGCGGGACAGACATCGCGCGGGTCTCACTCACGCCGCGCTCCCTTCCTCGATGGCCACGACCTTGCGCGGTCGCCAGCCGGCGCCATCAGGGGTGGCTCCTCCGGTGCCAAGCCAATCGCCCGCGGCGTCATAGGCCCGGATTGGACCTGCCGCGCCGCGATCGTCGGGGATCGTCGAGCCCTGCCGCCAACGCCGAGCCCCATCCTGGTCCAGAATCAGCGCCGGCCACTCTTGAACCGGAGTGTCCGGATGGAGGGCGACCCAGGGCCATGTCCAGGGGAATTCGATCCGGCTCAACTCGTCCATGGTGAACGCCTGGCAGAGCTGGAACGGCCCGGCGCGCAGGCGGACGAGATCGGAGAGGTATGCGCCGGTCCCCAGCGCCGCCCCCAGATCCCGCGCCAGGGCGCGAATGTAGGTCCCTTTCGAGCAATCGACGAGCAAGGTCGCGGTCGGCAGATCCCATTCCAGCAGTTCCAGGAGGTGGAAGGTCACGGGTCGCGGCGCACGGGGGATCTCTTCCCCGCGGCGCGCCAGGTCATAAAGCTTCTGGCCGCCGACCTTGATCGCCGCGTGCATCGGAGGAATTTGCTCACGGGCGCCGCGAAACGCCGCCAATGTCGCCTCGATCGCCTCCGCGGTCAGCCCAGTCGGATCAGCCGTGCGGGTGACGCGGCCTTCGCCATCGTGACTGTCAGTTTCGACGCCAAAGGTCACCTCGGCGAGGTAGGTCTTGGAGGCGTCGTTGAGGAACTCCAGCGTCTTCGTCGCCATGCCGACTGCAAGCGGCAGGACGCCGGTCGCGGCCGGATCGAGCGTGCCGGCATGCCCAATATGCTTTTGACCGAGGAGACGGCGCGCGCGCGCGACGACGTCGAAGCTGGTCCACCCGGCCGGTTTGTCGATCACGAGGTAGCCGTGCAACGAAGGTGATGGGGTGATGGAGTGATGGGGTGATGGGGAGGTACGGGTGTCAGGACGGGCCTTCATTGCCATCCTTTCACCAGCTTGGCGGGAGAAGGAAGCATGGGTCGTATCCGCAACCCGCAACACGTGCTCCCTATCACCCTACGACCCTATCACCCTATGACCCTACAACGACGGCGTCCGGCTCCGGGATGGCGGCGACCAACTCGGCGACTGTCTGGATGAAGGCATGTTTCTCCGCGTCACCACCCTCCAGGTGCGCGCCCGCGGCACGCGGGTGCCCACCCCCCCCGAAGTTGGCGGCGATGGCGGCGACGTCGAGGTTTTTCTCCAGACCGCGCAAGCTGACGCGCCAGCCTCGTTCGTCCTCATCCTGGTAGAGGATGACCGCGACGCGAGAGCCCTGGGTGCCGGAGAGGAAGTTGACGATCCCCTCCGCCTCGACCACCTCGGCGCCGCAGTGCCGGAAGCCTTCGCGGGTCATCTCCGTCCAGATGATCGGTCCATTCCAGCGGATGTTGTGCAGGGCGTGCTCCCAGAGACAGATGGTCGACCGGGGCTTCAGCCGGAAGAGCTGGTCGACCACCGGCTCTAACTCGGCGCCGCACTCGACGAGCTCGGCGACGGTGCGGATGGTATGGGGGGTGGTAGAGGGGGTGCGCAACCCGAGGGTGTCGCCGTAGATGCCAGCCAGCAGATTGCGGGCCATGTCCTGCGTGACCTCGGTTCCCCACAGCTTCAGCACCTCGGCGACGATCTCCGCCGCCGACGACGCTTCCGGCTCGACAATGTTCACGTCACCGAAGCGCTTGTTCGTGATGTGGTGGTCGATATTGACGATCGGGACGCTGCCATCGAGGCGGCTCGGGTCATCCTTGGCAAAATTGCCAAGTCGCTTCGGATCGGCGCAGTCGATCAGGCAGAACATGTCATAGTCAGGCAACTCGTCCCGGCCGTAGACCAGCACCGACTCGACGCCTGGCAGGAAGTGCAGATTTGACGGGAAATCACCGTCGCTGATAAGCGGATAGGCATCGACGTCATACTGGGCGAGCGCGAGCCGCATTGCCAGCGGCGATGAAAGGCCGTCGGCGTCGACATTTTGATGCGTCGGCATGAGAACGGTCTTCGCGCCGCGAAGCTTGACGAGCGCGGCGTCGGCATCGGCAGGATCGATAGCCCAGGAATCGCTCACACCGTCTCCTCCGGCGAGGGGGAAAGGGGGGCGCTGCGCTGAGGGGAGTCGCTGCGCTCAAGGGGGGATGAGGCACGAGGAAGCGTGCGCTCAAGCGTCTCTTCTTCCTCAGCAAAGCGCCCCCCAGGAGCGGAGCGACCCCCCTCACCCCCCTTTTCCCCCCTCAACGCCCGCAGGGTGCGGTCGATCTCTTCCGCGTGCTCCATCGACCGATCGTCCCGGAAATCGAGGTCGGGAATGATGCGCGTCCGCATCCGCGGCTTGAGATGGCTGCGGATAAACCCGGCTGCACCCCGGAGCGCGGTCAGGGTCTCTTTGCGTTCACCATCGGTGCCAAGGACAGAAACGTAAATCCGGGCCGAGCGGAAATCGGGGAGCACTTCGACGCGGGTGACGGTCCAGAACCCAAGCCGCGGGTCATCAATCTCGGATCGGATGATGTCGACCACCTCCTCGCGGAGGAACTCGCCCATCTGTTGCGTGCGCCTGGTCATGGCGGCCTCCGAAAGCCGGAGAGTCGGGTAGTCGGCCAGTCGGTAAGTGAAACGCCTTCGTCTCGCCTACTTACCGACTCACCGACTTGCCGTCTTACCGACTACGTTCGCGCTACCTCTTCGCGGTGGAAGAACTCGACCTGATCGCCGACTTGGAGATCATTGAATCCGTCCAGACCCAAACCGCACTCATAACCGGCCGCGACTTCGCGGACATCGTCCTTGAAGCGCTTGAGGGATCTCACCGTCCCCTCATGGACCACGGTGCCGCTGCGCAGCACGCGCGTGCGGCTGTTGCGGCTGATCCGCCCGTCGAGCACGTAGAGCCCGGCCACCATGTCGCCGCCTGGCAACTTGAACGTCTCGCGCACTTCCGCGTAGCCATCGGTTACATCCTGGAAGATCGGCGCCAGGAGACCCGTCATGGCCGCCCTCACCTCGTCCAGCAGGTTATAGATGATGTTGTAGAAGCGGATATCGACGCCAGACGCGTCAGCCGCCCGCTTCGCGGCCACGTCGGGCCGCACGTTGAAGCCAATGATGATGGAGTGGGTCGCCGTGGCCAGGCTGACGTCCGACTCGCCGATGGCGCCGGTGCCCGCGTACGTGATGCTGAGCTGGACGCCATCTGGAACATCCTCATTCAGCTTGAGCAGCGCGGTCTGGATCGCCCCCAGCGAGCCGGAGACATCCGCCTTCAGGATCACGCGCAACTCGGCGACGCCGCCTTCACTCACCTCCCGCGAGAACTCGGTCAGCTTGAAGGAGCGGTCAGCCGAAAGCGATTCAGCGCGGCGCTCCGCGGTGCGGCGCTCGGCAACCTCGCGGGCCAGCTTCTCGTCGGTGAAGACCATGAACTGGTCTCCGGCCTGCGGCGCTTCCAGCAGCCCCAGAATCTCGACCGGCATGCTCGGCTCGGCACGGCGAATCTTGCGGCCGCGGTCGTCGAACATCGCTTTCACGCGGCCCCAGGTTCCACCCGCCACGACCACGTCGCGCGGGTTGAGGGTGCCGCTCTGCACTAGCAGGGTGGCAACCGGGCCACGGGTGCGGTCGATCTTGGCTTCCACCACCACGCCGGAGGCCGGCTTGAGTGGGTTGGCTTTGAGCTCATGGACGTCGGCGACGAGCTGGATGACTTCCAGCAAGTCCTCGAGACCGAGCTTCGCCAGCGCGGAGACCTCCACGAAGGGGACGTCGCCGCCCCACTCCTCCGGCATCACCTCCATCTCGGAGAGCTGCTGCTTGACGCGGTCTGGGTTGGCGGCCGGCAGATCGATCTTGTTGATCGCCACCACCAACGGCACCTGCGCGGACTTGATGTGCGCCACTGCCTCACGCGTCGTGGGCATGACGCCGTCGTCAGCGGCAACCACCAGTACCGCAACATCAGTCGCCTGCGCCCCGCGGGCGCGCATGGCGGTGAACGCTTCATGGCCGGGGGTGTCGAGGAAGGTGATTTTGCGGCCCTGGGCATCGACCTGATACGCGCCGATGTGCTGGGTGATGCCTCCGGCCTCGCCTTCCGCCACGTTGGCCGAGCGGATGGAGTCGAGCAGCTTGGTCTTGCCGTGGTCGACGTGACCCATGATCGTGACGACCGGAGGACGCGTTCGGGCCTCCGGATCGAGGTCCGACTCAGAACGGCGCGTCTCGAAGCTGTCCCCTTGCCCGGAGAGATCGGATTCTTCCGGGTTGGTCTCCCAGCCGAGCGCCTGCGCCACGCGCGCCGCGGTGGCGTAGTCGACCTGCTGGTTGATCGTGGCCATCATGCCGAGCTTCATCAGCTCCTTGATGACCTCGACGCCGGTGGTCTCCAGCCGTTCCGCCAACTCGCCCAGGGTAAGCACCGAGGGGAGCGTGACCGGTTCGCGCACGATGGGTCCGGTACGGCGCAGGGCGACGGTACGTGCACCTCCACGCCCGCCCTTCCCGCGTCCACCTTTCCCGCCTGGCCGGCGGGATCCTCCTCCAGGACGTCGTCCTTGATAGGTACTTGCCATTAGCGATGTCCTCCTTCTGTCTGAGCAATGGCCGGTGCCGCATCCTTTGCCGTGGCTGACTCCAGAGGGAGCGTGGCGGCGTATCGGCGCAACGTGTCTAAAGTTTCCGTGTCAATCTCCACATTCAATGCGCGTGCCAATATCCCTGAAGCGAGCGCTTTTTCCCAACAGGCTCCCTGCCCGCAAAGGTACGCGCCCCGCCCATTGCGCCGCCCGGTGGGGTCCGGTTCCACCTGTCCCTCCGGGGTGCGCACGATGCGGTACAGCCCCCGTTTGGCATCGTGTCCGCGGCAGGCGACACACATCCGTTGCGGGACGTGCTTCGGCCGGGGGCCACTGCGCTTACGCGCGGGGGGTGCCGGCTTCGCCTCAGGGGGTGCCAGCCGCTGCGCGGCTTCAGGGGGTGAAGAGGGTGAAGGAGGACGACGGAGTTCGCGTTCGTGCCCCTCTCCCCCTGAGCGAAGCGACACCCCCTGAGGCGGCAAAGCCGCCGCCACCCCCTGAGCGTTAGCGGCACCCTCTGAGCGCAGCGACACCCGCTACACCCCTTCGGCCGCCGCGGCGACCGCCACCGGCTCGTCCTCGAGCGACAGCGGCTCGCCGCTCTCGAAATCGAAGCGGTGGCGGAGGTCGCGGTTATAGAAGACTTCCAGCGCGGTCCCGGCCAGATCGACGTCGACGCTCATGCCGACCAGGTCGGGAGACAGCGGGCCGAACGTCTTATCGCGTACCGAGATGGTGCCGTCGGCGCGGACCAGACGGGGCTGGCGTCCCTGCCATGAGAAGTCGTCGCTCTGGGAATCGGCCATGGCTGCCCGTGCCTGCCGCAGCAGCTCTTCGTCCATCTCCTGCAGCGCCGCCGGATCTTTGATATCGATGCGCCAGCCGGTGAGCTTGTACGCCAGGCGAGCGTTCTGCCCCTCCTTGCCGATCGCCAGCGACATCTGGTCGGTTGGCACGATGACCGTGGCGACCTTGTTCGGCTCGTCCAGGGTGACCGATGACGGCTTGGCCGGCGACAGGGCATTGGCGATGAACTGCGCGGTGTCGGGCGACCACTCGATGACGTCGATCTTCTCCCCATAGAGCTCGTTGACGATGTTCTGGATGCGGACACCGCGCACGCCGACACAGGCGCCGACGGGATCGACCTTCTCCTGCCGCGCGGCGACAGCGACCTTGGAGCGGAGACCCGGCTCGCGAGCGACCTCCATGATCTCGACCGCGCCGGAGAAGATCTCCGGAACCTCCTGCTCGAACAGCCGGCGAATGAGCCCCGGATGGGAGCGCGAGACGATCAGCTGCGGACCGCGCTGATCCTTGTTCACCTCGACCAGGAGCACCTTGACCCGCTGACCGGGCCGATAGCGCTCGTTCGGCACCTGCTCCCGGGAGGGCATCACCGCTTCGGCTTTCCCCAGCTCGACGATGACGGCTCGTGGATCAGCACGCTGGACCACGCCATTCAGCACCTCGCCCTGCTTATCGTGGAAGTCTTCGTAGACCGAGTCGCGCTCGTAGTCCCGAATACGCTGCAGGACGACCTGCTTCACCGTTTGCGCGGCGATGCGGCCGAAGTTCTCGGGGGTGCGCTCGATGCGGATTTCGTCACCGACTCGCGGGCTGGCCGAATACGTCATGGCTTCGGCCAGTGAGATCTGGCTCAGAGGATCATCGATCTCGTCGACCACCGCCTTGACGGCGAAAATGCGCATGGCGCCGGTGGTCTGGTCGATATCGACGGAGACCTCCTCCTCGGTGTTCGCCATCTTCTTGTAGACGCTCTTCAGCGCGTGCTCGACCGAAGAGAGCACCGCCTCTTTGGGGATCCCCCGCTCGGCGGCGATCTGGGCGATGGCCGTATAGAAGTCGCTCTTCATGCCCGCGATGCTCCTTTCCTGGGGCCACGGCGGATGGGCGGCCCGGTGGCGGAATGGCGCGCCGCAACGTCGCGGCGCCGGAGCGCCTGATGGGCGCAGTTGACAGGGACAACAGTGGGGAATGTGGTCTGGCCCCTGGCCCAGGGCGCTGGAACGGCCACCCTGCGGCCGTATGGCGGCCTTTGAACACAAAAGAACGCGGGGTTTGGTCCCACGTTCCGCGGAAGGCTTGGTTCCAGCGAAAATGATAGCACTGGGACGCTGTTACGACAACCTGCCACATTGCCCGACAGGGGTTCTGTGACGTTCATCAAGGAGACGAGCCTCTGGGGGAGAGGCGAATGACGCTGGTCAGACCGGCGCGGTGGGCGTCGCCTCGGTGGACGTGTCATCGGGAGCAGAGGCGTCGCCAGGGGGCACGTCCTCAGGCGGTTTGGGCTTGGGCGCCAACGGATCCATGCCCGGCTCCCAGATCGCCTCGCCCTCGGCGACCGGCTCGACGGTAACGCCCAGTCGCGCCAGGAGATCGGCGGACCAGATGGCGCGCCAGGGACGGGGGTTCACGGGCTGGTGCGGCGCATGGGAATCGGAGCCGGTCGAGATCAGGAGTCCCTTCTCCGCGGCGAGCTGGCGGTAGAGTGC
>JAHWJF010000132.1:0-2885 GCA_019348515.1 Chloroflexota bacterium
CGCTCCCCCCGCCACCATGGCGACCAGCTGGGCGGCGGGGATCATCGTGTCTGAGATGGACGCATCGTAGCAGCAACCAAGCTGGCGTCAAGCGGAGGTTTTGAAACCGGTTCCTATAACGCCCCCTACAGCGACACTTAGTCGAACGCCGCAGTACGCTGCTCTCTTTCGCAGGGGCAGGGAGCAGATGGACGGGGTGCCGAGTGGACTCGGGCTGGCCGCGATCGCGCGGTACGCGGACGCCTGGAAGGAGTTGCCCGCGTGGATCAGCCACCGCTTCGCTCGTGCCGAAGCCCGCGACCGGGCCGGGCGCTACCTCGCGGGCCTGCTAGAACGCGTCGAGCGCAAGAACGGATGGCAACTCGCGGAGGCGATCGGCGAGCCGGGACCGCAGGGAGTGCAGCGCCTGCTCAGTGCCGCCACCTGGGACACCGACGGTGTCCGCGACGACCTCCGAGACTCCGTCGTCGCCCACCTCGGCGACGAGGCGAGTGGCGTCCTCATCGTGGACGAGACCGGCTTTCTCAAGAAGGGGCGGAAGTCCTGCGGCGTCGCGCGCCAATACACGGGCACGGCGAGAACCACCGCGAACTGCCAAGTCGGCGTCTTCCTGGCCTACGCAGCGCAGGACGGTGCTGCGTTCATCGACCGCGCCCTGTACCTGCCGCGGGATTGGACGGACGATCGGGAGCGCCGGACCGAGGCGGGTGTTCCTGAGGCAACTCGCTTTGCAACCAAGATCGAGTTGGCGCAGCACATGCTCGCGCGGGCCTTCGAGGCGGATGGTCCCGCGCGCTGGGTCGTTGCCGATGCCTTCTACGGTCGGTCGCATGAGTTGCGGCGTTGGCTCGAAGCGTGCGAGCGTCCCTACGCGCTGATGATTCCGAGGACCAATGCGGTCTGGTACCGCAGTCGGCGGGAACGGGCCGAGCAGCTGGGAGCGCGGCTGTGCCCGGCACCGGGACTCGGTCCCTGGGCGTGCCTGGAACTCGCCGAAGCGTGCGCGACCGGGATGCGCCGCTGGCTGCTCGTGCGCTGCGATGCCGAGGATCCGGACGAGCACGCGTCCGTCCTCGCATTCGGTCCGGCAGAGATGGCTGTCGCGGAGTTGGTCCGCGTGTGCACCACGCGCTGGCAGATCGAGGAGGGCTTCGCCCAGGCGAAGGGCGAGGTCGGCCTGGACCAATACGAGGTGCGCACGTGGGAGGCCTGGCACCGCCATGCCACCCTCTGTTTGCTGGCCCACGCCTTCCTGGTTGTCATGCGCCAAGCGGCGCAGCAGGAAGAGCGGAGGGAAAAGGGGGCGCCGACCCCAGCCTAATCCCGCTCACGGTGCCGGAGGTGCGTCGGCTGGTCCTCGTCATGGGCGAAGCCGCGGAGCAGCGAGGGTTCCGACTCGCTTGGTCCCGGTGGCGTCGAGGCCATCAGGTGGTTGCCGCCCGCTGCCACGCCGCGCGGCGTGCGCTCCGCCAGGCGACTCTCCCACCCGCTCGCGCCGCACCGCCGCCCACGGTGGCCGAGACAGGGCTGACCGATGCCGAGTGGGACCGCGTCGCGTCGATGCTCCCGCCCCTGAAGCCAACGAGAGGGCGGCCGAACCACGACCACCGCACCGTGCTCGCCGGCATCCTGTGGGTGGTGCGCTCTGGGGCCTCATGGCGGGCGATGCCACGGGAATACGGCAAATGGGAGACGGCCTACAAGCGGTACCGACTCTGGTGTGCCACCGGTCTCTGGCCACGCATCCTTGCGGAACTGGCTCCAAGCGGAAGCGAAGTGTCGCTGTAGGGGTTGATTGGCGACATGAACCAGGGAGGGCGAAGGTAAGGGCCTGGGAGTACCCAGGCCCTCGACTTTCTGTCTTCCTTGGTGCCCTGAAAGTTCAAACTCTTCAAACCCTTTGAACTCTTCGAACTCTTCGCGGCGGTCACCCGGCATCTGCGCCATTCCCTTATTCCCCCGGGAATTCAGCCCACGGCTGCGATGGCCGGCTATACAGATACCCCTCCTGCCAGTTCCACTGCGGGTGCAGCCGGAGGAATCCGTCGGCGTCGAAGGGGGCACCGTCGGCGCCGCCGAAGATGGCCCACATCGTCATCTCCTCGGCCGCGGCGGCGGTGGTCACTTTGCCGTCGACCGAGCCGGCCGGGTAGAAGGGGACGTTCCAGACCGCGTTCGGGTCGCTGACGTAGTACATCGGGTCGACGTCGTAGTGTGAGCAGATGGTGCGGGACGAGGGGTTGATGTACCCGAGGTAGGGGTCGAAGGTGTCGCCGAGCATCGTCTGCCCGATCTCGGCGTCGATACGACCCTCGTACTGGCCAAGGAGCTGCGGCCAGCGCACGCGGCGGGCGCCCGTCTGCTGGCGGACGTCGTTGTACCCCGTATCGCTGCTCTCCACGTTGCGGATACGGGGATCGTCCGGGGCGTTGTCACCGAAGAACCAGCCGTCCGTCTTCTTCTTGAGATCCTGGTAGATCAGCCCCTGCTCGTAATCGGCGATCTCGCCCGTCTTGATGTCGCCGATCAGCCACATGTTGGCATAGCCGCCATTGTTCTCGGTGTCCATCAGCGTCACCCACTCGTCGATCGAGTTGGCGAATTGGCAGGCATTCCGGGCCCGCACATACTCCGGAACCTTGCTCGTGTCGTACCCCTCGTAGCCGACCATCGTCGTCTCGACCACCACCATGCCGCCGCCGGTCACCCAGAAGTCGGTCATGCTCGCGACCCAGCCGGGGCTGGTCTGCATTACCAGGCGGTGGCCGTCGGTTGGGGTGATGTCGAGGATGACATTCATGAACTGGCCGTTCCAGAACTCGGTGAACGCCTCGTGGCCGATGACGATCCGGCCGTCCGCCGTCGCCGAGCCGGTGGCGATGAAG
>JAHWJF010000132.1:2985-8215 GCA_019348515.1 Chloroflexota bacterium
ATGACGAAGGTCACGAGCGTCGTCAGCGTCCCCAGCGCGTAGAGGTCCGGCTCGATGATCTGGACGGTCAGCATCGCCCACAGTTGCAGCGGCAGCGTGTTCTCCGAGGTGGCGAGCACGCTCCGCTCGAATTCGTTCAGCGAGAGCGTGAAACCGAAGAGCGCGGCGCTGAGGACGCCGGGCCAGATGATCGGCAGGACGACCTCGAAAAACGTACGCAGCTCGCTGGCGCCGAGATCCCGCGCCGACTCCTCGATCCCCGGGTCGAACCGGTTGAGCACCGCCAGCATGACCAGGAAGGCGAACGGCAGCGCCCAGACGACATGGACGCCGAGCAGCGAGAGGTGCCCCGGCTGCAGATTCAGGATGCGCCACCACAAGCTGACGCCGAGCCCGAGCAGAATTCCGGGCGTCATCAGCGCCAGCAGCACGGTTGGGAAGAGCACCTTCGCGCCGGGCAGGCGCCGTCGGTAGGCGAAGGCGATGATCAGACTGAAGGCCGCGGCGATGAGGCCCGTCTCGACCGCGACGACGAGGGTGCGGACGATGGCTGGTCCTAGCTCCGACGCACGCTCGCCGAAGAGCCCCTGCCACCAGTGGAGGCTGACGCCCCTCATCGGGAACGTCATCCCGCCCTGCGGTCCCTGGAAGGAGAGCATCGCCATGATGATGATCGGTCCGTAGAGGAATAGCAGGATTACCCCGAAATAGAGACCGAGCCCAAGGTTGAGCCAGCGTCCCCCGTGGATGCTCTGAGCTTTTCCCATCAGAGCCCCTCCGCGACGCGCCCATACCGGAAGAGGACGACGACCCCGGCCACCGTGACCAGGACGAGGACGCTGGCGGCGGCGGCGGCCTGCGGGAACTGGATGTAGGTGACGAAGTTCTGGATCCCGAGACCGACCGAGCTCGTCTTGCCGCCACCGATCAAGCGGACGGTGGCGAACTCGCCCATGCTCAGGACGAAGACGAAGACCGCGCCGATCACGATGCCCGGCCGAGCCAGCGGCAGCAAGATCTCCCTCAGGATGGCCCACCATCCCGCGCCGGAATCCCGCGCCGCCTCCAGAATCGCTGGATCGATCGCGGAGAGGGAGAAGAAAATCGGCGAGACCATGAAGAGCAGATAGAGCTGAATCATCGCCACTCGGACGGCAAAGTCCGAGAAGAGGAGGAAGTCGAGCGGTTGCGAGGTGATCCCCAGATTGAGGAGGGCCGTGTTGAGGAGCCCCTCGCGACCCATCATCGGGATCCAGGCGATCGCCCGGATGAGGAAGCTGGTAAAGAACGGCGCTAGCGCGATGATGAACAGCGCGAACTTCCGCCGCAGGTCAGGCACTACCAGCGCGAGGTAATACGCGACCCAGAACCCGAGCAGGAACGTCACCACCGTCGTGATCAAGGCATTGAGGATCGTGTTGCCCAGGGTGCGGATAAAGGCATCCGACTCCGCCAGGAGCAGATAGTTCTCGAGGGTGAAGACCCGGTTGAAGCCACTCAGCGTCGGCTCGAAAAAGCTCACGACGAGCACGACCACGACCGGGATGATCAGGAATGCCAGGAGCCAGGCGAGCGGGAACGCAAGGAGCAGCGCCCATGCGCTCCCCGCGGCCAGGCGGAGCCGGGACTCCGATGCCGGGCGCGCGGGGCGCGCGGTGGCTACGGCCTCAGGCGAGGAGGAGCTGGACATCCTCGGTCTTCCACTCCAGGCGAACTGGCTCGCCCTCGACCAAACTGTCCCAGGTGCGGTCGGTCTCGGCTCGCTTCGCCACGATAGCCTGTCCATTGGGCAGACGGCAGTGGAGCTTCACGATGTCGCCCAGGTACTCGAGGAAGATGAGCGTGGCCGTCACCTGATTCGGCCGCTCCGGGCTCGTCGTGTCGCCGCTACCAATCGCTGGCTCGGCAGAGACGCAGCTGGCCCGCACCGACGCGTGAAGGTTCTGACCAACGGCAACCCCCGTTGCATCATGACGGGCGAGGAGCGTCAGCCCGTCGCCCTCGACGCGGACGTGGCCGTCGTCGATCGCGCTGACCTGGCCGGCCACGACGTTGTTGTCGCCCATGAATCCGCTCGTGAAGAGGTTCGCCGGGCGCCTGTAGACGTCCCGCGGTCTCCCCACCTGCTGGATGCGTCCGTCCTGCATGACCACGATCTGGTCGGCTATCGCCAGCGCCTCTTCCTGGTTGTGAGTGACGTGGATGAAGGTGATCCGCAGGCGACGCTGCAGAGCGCGCAGCTCGACCCGCATCCGCAGCTGGAGCAGCCGGTCCAGGTCGCCGAGCGGCTCGTCAAGGAGCAACACCGTTGGCTCGGTGACGAGGGCCCGGGCGAGCGCCACCCGCTGCTGCTGCCCGCCCGAAAGCTGGCTCGGTCGCCGGTCGGCCATGGGTGTGAGATCGAGAAATTCCAGCGCATCGTCCGCCCGCCTGCGCCGCGCGTCTCGCGGCAGCCCCCGCATCTTGAGACCGAACTCGACGTTGTCCCGAACAGACTTGTGCGGAAAGAGGCCATAGTGCTGGAAGACGGTCGAGATGTCGCGTCTGGCCGGCGGTATGTCGTTCGTGCGCACGCCGTCGAGGAGGAATTCGCCCTCGTCGATCGTCGCGTGTCCCCCGAGCATCCGCAGCAGCGTCGTCTTGCCGCAGCCGGAGGGACCGAGAAGCACGACATAACTGCCACCGGGCACGGTCAGGTCGACATGATCGACCGCCGTTGTTCCCTCGAACCGCTTGGTCACGCCGCGCAGGACGACCGTGCCCTTCCCACGGTCCGGTGCGGCCGAGCCCACGGCTGGGGTCTGCTCCTGCGTCATGACGGCCACTATTGCTCGCCTCTCACGCCGGGCGTCTCGATCCGGCCGCGATCATTGCTACTCGTTGGTTGGGCGAGGGCCAAGATCCGGCCCTCGCCCCGAAGTTCTCGACTGCTACGCGGAGAGGAACTCGTTCCACTTGCTGACGAGGTACTGATGTTCGTCCATAACCGAGTTCCAGACCGCGATGTTGGACATCCGGGTCTCGTAGCTCCCGCCGTCGCGGACCTCGCCCTGCTCGGCCACGACGCCACCGTCCGGCGCCAGCATGTCCTCTGCCGCCGGCTGGCCGCCGTACCAGTAGTCCCACTCGGCCTCCGAGAGGTGCTCCCTGGCATTTTCGGGAATCGAGAAGTAGTAGCCCTGTCGCGCCACCAGCGCGCCGGCCCAGCCATTCATCCACCAGTCGATGTATTCATAGACCGCGTCGAGCGTCGCGCCGGAGGCCTGCTCGTTGATCATGATCCCGCCGTGCCAGCCGCGATAGCCTTCCTGCGGACTGGCGTAGACCACCGGCACGCCGCGGGTCCGTAGCGCCGTCACGGCTGGGGACCACATGCTCTCGACGACGACCTCGCCACTGGCCATCAGGTTGACCGACTCGTCGAAGGAGTTCCAGAACGCACGGAACTGCCCGGCCTGCTTCTGCTCGATCAGCAGATTGAGAATGGCGTCGATCTCGTCCCGGGTCATATTGCCAATATCGGCGAAGGTGGCCAGCCCGGCGGCCTCCGCACCAAGGGCAAGGTCCATCAGACCGGTTGCCGGATCGTTGTAGAGACCAACCCGCCCCCTGTAGTCAGGGTCATAAAAGATCGCCCATGACCGCGCGTCGTCGCTGCCGACGACGTCGCTCTGATAGCCGAAAGCGTCGACATTGAAGGTCAGCGGGAGCATCGAGACCTGCTCTGTCGGATCGGAGCCGAGCGAGCCGTCGGGCTGAACGTAGAGGAGCCGCACCGGTGCGTCACCGGCGCCGACCTTGGCCTCGTCGTTGATCTTTCCGACCTTTGTCAAGGGAGAAAGGTTCTCCCACTCGGGCAAGCGGGTGACGTCTACCGGCTGGGCGACCCCAGCGCCCCAGACGATCTTGACCGAGTTGAACCACTGATCGTAGACGTCCCAGGACTGCGGCTGGGTAACCGCGATCTGCTGAGCCGTCAAGCCGTCCTTGACGTCGTACTGCAGGGTGATGCCCAGGTCTTGCTCCGCCTGCGCCTTGATCGGGTCGAGCAGGGTTACGCCGGTGCCGACAACTCGCAGCGTGGTGCCCTGGAGAAACGCCGGCGCCGGGAATGCCGACCGCTTCGCTCCGGCTCCGACTAGCGGGCTGGCGCCGAGCGCCGTTGTGCCCGCATGAGCGCCAACCGCCGCCGCGCCCAGGGCCGCCGAGCCCTTGATGAAGTCTCGTCGCGTCACCGCCGTTTGCTCTGGCTCAACGTGGATCTCGTTCGAGGACTTGTCCGACGAGGTGTTCGTGCTCAACGCCGTTCCTCCTCATGTTGGCCGCGCATCGTCAGCGCGGCTACCTTGCCGAGTGCTTCAGCAGATCCCGCGTGATACCCCCTTTGTGTAAAGCACGGCTCACTGACTCGCGCCCCGAGGCGCTCATGGCTCGGCCCCAACATCATACCGCCGCCGCCAGGTCCTGGAAGGCATCGAGGGACGCCTCCACCTGGGTCAGGTCCAGGTCACGAGCGATGAAGACGATCCGGCTGTGGCGGTCGGTGTCCGGCCACCCCCGCAGATGCCGCGGCGCGTGGATGACGTGCTGCACGCCTTCCACGAGCAGCGGGCCCCGAGCTTCGCCGACATTGAGCAGGCCCTTCAGCCGAAGGACGCGATCCCCATGACGATGGAGGAGCATGGTTAACCAGATGCCGAACATCTGCCAGTTGAGAGGGCGGTCGAAGACCAGACACCGGGATGCGACCCGACCGCTCGCTCCGTGAACGGCTACCGGTGCCGTCACGTTGGGAGACGTCGGGTGACTGTTGGCGGCGAACGAGAATTCACCGAGCCGGCTGAGCCCTTCAGTGCGCGGATGCGCATTGGTGGCCAGCAACGGGGCGAAATCGATGCTGCCGAAGCTGGCATCGACGATGGCCGCGGCGGGGTTGATCGACCGCAGCTTCGCCTTCAGCTCTTCGATCACCTCCGGCGTGGTCAGGTCGAGCTTCGTCACCACCAGGTGGTCAGCGGCCGCCACCTGTCGCAGCGCCTCGCCGTAGGTATCGACGTTGCTCGCGCCACCGACCGCGTCGATAGTGGTCACCACCCGCTCGACCCGGAAATGGTTACGGAGGACCGGTTCACTGACGATCGTGTGCAGGATCGGCGCCGGATCGGCCAGCCCGGTCGTTTCGATGACGACGCGATCAAAACGGGGTATCGCGCCCCGCTCCCGTTGGCTG
>JAHWJF010000505.1 GCA_019348515.1 Chloroflexota bacterium
GCGGGGCAACCACCTTCGCCACGTAGCGAGTCCGAGCGACTAAAGTGCCAATTGCGGACGAGGCCAAACACGACAAGTCCTTGGGCCTGAGTGGATGCAACATCGACGTCGAGCGCGTGGTACCCGACACTGAACTTCTCTACCACCGAGACAGCACCCAGCGTGCGAACGACGCCATGCTCGTCGAGGCCGAGGCCGAATCCCGGCTTGTTGCCCTCGACCGGACCGTGGTGTTTGCCGGCGGCGGCGGTCAGCCGACTGACGAGGGCACGATGACGCGGTTGGCAGACGAAAGAGCGTGGACGGTCGCTTCGGCGCGGAAGACCGCCGGTATCGTCTGGCACGAGCTTGGTGGAAGTGATCCGCTGCCTGAGGTTGGCGACGTCGTCCGGGTCGATCTCGATTGGGAGCGGCGTTACCGGCTCATGAGGATGCACTCGGCGCTTCACGTGTTGTGCGGCGTGGTCTTCCGCGACTACGGGGCTCTCGTCACCGGGGGCAACATGGGACCCGACCGGGCGCGAATGGATTTCGAGATGGACTCCGCCGACTTCACCCCGGAACGGGTGGCGGAAATCGAGCGGAGAGCAAACGAAGAGCTGCGCAAGAGCAGGGATGTGCGAGTGCGGATCCTGCCCCGGGAGGAAGCATTCCAGATTCCCGATTTGATCAGGACGAAGATCAATCTGCTGCCAGAGGGGATTGCCGAGGTGCGGACCGTCGAGATCGTCGGCCTCGACGTGCAAGCGGATGGCGGAACGCATGTGCAGAACACGCGGGAGGTCGGCACGCTACGGATTGTCGGCACCCGCTCCAAGGGCAAGGCGAACAAGCGCCTGGAGATCGAGTTGAGCGATCACCAGGGATCGATCGAACCGGGTGGACGTGAGGGCCAGCAATCGTGACCGGAACGGCACAAGAGCACCAGAGCGTGGCAACTTCGCGGCGGATCGAGCCGTTCGCCGCATCAGTCTGGCCGTGGGTGGACCAAATGGCGGAACGGAACCCCGCCGCCGTCTTCTTCGGCGGCGGCGTGCCCCCAACCGACGTCATCCCGGTCGAGCGATTGCGCGAGGGCGCGAACCGCGCCTGGGATGATGGGGCGAGCACTCTCCTCTATGGCGAGGTGCGAGGGTACCGGCCGCTGCGGGACCTGATCGCGGAGCGAATGGCCGCCCGCGGCGCCGCTGTCGATACTGCCGATATTCTGATCACCAACGGCGCCCAACAAGGAATCGATCTGGCCGCGAGGATCTTTATTGACCCGGGCGACATCGTGCTTACCGAAGCGCCGACCTTCATGGACGCGTTGCGCGTCTTTCGGTCGCACGAGGCGGAGCCGATCGGTGTGCCCGTCGATGAAGATGGCCTCCAGGTCGATGCCCTGGCGACGTTGCTCGATCGGCTGCCCCGGCGACCCAAGTTCCTCTACACGGTCCCGACTTACCAGAACCCGATGGGGGTTTGCTTGTCATCTGAGAGGAGGCGCGCTCTGGTCGACCTGGCCCGGGAACGGGGCCTGGTCATCGTCGAGGACGATCCATACGGCGAGCTCTCGTACGATGGAGATCCTCTGCCGACGCTGAAGTCGCTCGATCCCGAGGTCGTTTTCCTGGGCACCTTCTCGAAGGTCCTGGCGCCGGGGCTGCGCGTCGGCTGGGTCGCCTCATCCCCGCAATTGCGTGAGGCGTTCTTCAACGTCAAAGAAGGCACTGACATCCACAACGAGCGGATCATGACTCGCACCGTCTATCACACGGCGCACGGATTCCTCGACCAGCACGTGAACACGACCCGAGAGATCTATCGCCGCCGGCGAGACGCCATGGTGCGGGGCCTCGAGCGGGAGATGCCTGCCGCCGTGAGTTGGACGACCCCGCACGGCGGATTCTTCCTGTGGGTCACGTTGCCCGAGGGGTACGACACCGATGCCATGTTGCCCGATGCCACTGATCGAGGCGTGATCTTCCTGCCTAGCTCGTGGTTCTACCCGGACCGCTCCTGGACGCGCTCCATGCGATTGAACTTCTCTTCGCAGCCCGAGGAGCGGATCACGGAGGCGATGAGCCGGCTGGCGGAGACGATCCGGGCGTACTGAGCGCGATCAGACCGGGAGGATGCCGCGCCGGGTGGCGAGCGTGACCGCCTCGGTACGGCTCGCGGCGCCGAGCTTCCCCAGCAGCGAGCCGACATGAAACTTCGCCGTGTGCTCGCTGATGCTCAGTTCGCGAGCGATCGCCTTGTTGGGCAGACCTTCCGCGACGAGCTGCAGAACCTCGCGTTCACGAGTCGTGAGCGTCTCACCCCCCTCGCTGGTCCGCGAATGCGCATGGAC
>JAHWJF010000133.1 GCA_019348515.1 Chloroflexota bacterium
CCTGCCCGGTCGCCGCTGCCGGCGTTGCCGCCACCGCGGTGGTCTCCGTCAGCGACGCTTCGGAGATCCCCGGCGGAGGCACGTCCGGGCCGATCATCGCCACCACAAACGATACGGACTCACTCTCCGCGCCACCGGGCGCCGCCGCCACCTGGAGCTCACCGCTGAAACTCGCGGCTTCTCCCGCAAGGAGCACCACAGGCTCGCTGTCCGGACGACCGACGTTGGCCGCGCCACCGGTGACGAGAATGACGTTCTTGGCGCCGGAATCGGGGATTGTAAAAACCTCATCCCCGACCAGGGTCGCGCTCAGGAGATCGAGATCGCGCAATCCTTCCGGCGCGGGGAAAGCCTGCCCCGGCTGGAGCACGGTGGCGTCCGAGGGAGGGGCTGGGGCATCGACCGGCACCAGCTCGATTGAGAGATAGCTGACCGGTTGCCCGCTGAGACTCGAACGCTGCTGGACGGTTCCCGCCCGCACCAGTGCTGCTTCGCCAGTACCAAGCCGGACTTGCTCTCCCGTCTCCTGATCGACAAGCAGGAGCGGGCCGGCCGAGGCGAGAACGAACCCGAGGGGACGCTCCTCAAACGGGGCATCCTCCGGCGTGAGTGCCCGCGTGCGGACGGTGCGCCAGACGGCGTCTCCGTCCGGAAGCTCGACCACCCCTTGGGCGATCACCTGCGCGGGACCACTCGCCGGCGAGAATTCCTGGTCTTCCTGACGCGCGGCAGCGGGAAGGACTGTCCAGGCCATCAAGAACAGCAGCGAAAGAATGAACGCGTGCACAACGTTCGGTGGAGGCTGGTCCGCGGTTTCCACGCGGCCGCAACGAGCATGGCGGCGCATTGACATTCCCCTCCCGTCTCTCACCGTTGAGGTCGTCACCTGCTCACCGGCTTGGCCGGCAGTCCGTGGTCAGGGCCTGGGTTGTCCCACCACGTCCGCGCCGACTCCACCAACTGGTTACGCGGACTCAGTGGCCGGCTCCGCAGGACCCACACAGGCGTCAGCTAGTGCCGTGACCTCATCAACAGCGCGATCCAGCAACTGACCCCCGTCGGCAACTACCGCCTGGCCCTGCGCCAGGAACTCGGCGTCCTCTTCCGCCGCGGCTGTGGCGATCAGCCTGAGCCCCCGCGCGTAGGTGCTCAAGGCGGTAATCACGAGCCGGTTCGCCTCCGCGGCCGCCTCGGGCACCGTGGCCCCACGTTGCGCCTCACCGAGGGAAGCCATGTCTGCCGCGGCCCGGCGCATCGCTACCTCGTCACGCGATGTCACCTCCTGGTTGGCCCCCGCGACGGCGGCAAGGGCCTGGGTCTGTGTTAGACCGTCCAAGGTTTGATCGAGCCACGGCTGCAGGTCGGGGCAGTTTTCAACCTGGGGGGTGGCAACCGCCGCCGTGGATTGTCCCACGTTCACCGGGATTGCTTCGCGAACGACAACACTGGCATTGCCGGTCAGGCTGACCGCGAACGACGGTGGCTCCGTCGCCCCCTCCAATAGAGCGCCGACGTAACGCAGGCGTTGTTCGATCCCAGCATCCCCGAAGCGATACACCTCACCGTTCACGGTAAATTCGACGGCCGCTTCCTGGGACAGTGCGCCGTCGCCGACGACGATGCCAACTCCCGGAGCCTGCCTATGCAAGGTATCCCGCAGCCGGATCGAGAGCTCGGCCACCGGCTGCCCGTCGGCAAACGACGTGGGATCATCCCAGGACGCTCCGCCGTCATCGTCAAGAAAGATCTGGAGGACTCCCGCGCCCTCAAATGCCGTAACGTCACCGCGGTCAGACCTGGATGAGATCGAAACGCTGCCAGCGTAGGTAAAGCGCGCAGTGCGTTCCGAGGGGGCGTCCTCTGCGAAGAGGAGGGTCGCATCGAGACCGATCACGCTCGTCAAGTACCCAACCATTTCGACCGTGTCAGGGTGGTAAATGTTGCGACCGGTGAACTCGAGCGACCGTTCACGGATCGGACCGGAGCCAACCTCGACCGGCACCGGAGAGGCATCCTGGTGAGCCGCCGCCATCATTGACGGCGATATGAGCCAACCCGCCAGGCTGACAATCAAGGCAAACAACGGCATCGCCATCGTGACACGAGGCATTCGGGTCATGGCACTGCTCGATCCTCGCTATCGTGCGACACCCTTGATGGCGCCAATTCACGTTCACGTCCGTATCCAATCCTAGCAGGATCAACAATCACGCTCTGGTCATGGTTCGTCGTACCGGTCCAACACCGAGCCCGCTTTTCTTTGTCGACGCTGACCTGCCGATACGACGACGTGTACGATTGAGGCTCAGGTTCGGCACGGTCCGTGGCATTGCGGGCCCGGCCACCGGGGGCCGGGGGAACCCGACTCCCGAGCGAAGGACACTCGTGTCGGAATATCAGCCGGGGATCGTCACCTTCCTATTCACCGACGTCGAAGGGAGCACCCGTCTTTGGGAAGCGGACCCTCGAGCGATGTCGGTTGCGCTCGCCCGGCATGACGCCTTGCTCCACGCGGCGATCGAAACCGCCGGCGGCACGGTCTTCAAGACCGTTGGCGATGCGTTCTGCGCCGCGTTTTTCTCGGCCGAAGCAGCGATCCAGGCGGCGGTCGAGGGCCAACGCGCTCTGGCCGCCGAGGCGCCTCCGTCCGTCACCCCACTGAAGGTCAGAATGGCCATCCACACCGGCCCCGCGGAACGACGGGCCGGTGACTATTTCGGTCCTCCGCTGAATCGGGTCGCGCGATTGCTCGCGACCGCGCACGGTGGGCAGATCGTCATTTCGCAAGCTGCCGGCGAGCTCGCGCGTGAGCATCTTCCGCAAGATCTCTCATTGCGAGACCTCGGGGAGCATGCGCTCAAGGACCTGCTGCAAGCGGAACGCGTCTTCCAGGTGATCGCGCCGGGGCTCCTCAGGGACTTTCCGCCGCTACGCACTCCGCAACGATTCCTGCACAATGTGCCGCACCCCGCCACGCCGTTGATTGGGCGCGAACGAGAGATCGCAGCGGCTCGTGCCACCTTTGGTCTTCTTCCGGTGACGACCGGCAATCCGGAAAGCGGGCAATTCCGCGACCGACAAACCGCGCGGCTGCTCACGCTTACCGGGCCCGGTGGCGCCGGCAAGACGCGCCTCTCACTCCACCTCGCCGCCGATCTTGGGGCGGAGTTCGCGGATGGCGCGGCCTTCGTCCCGCTTGCCGATGTAACGAATCCCGATCTTGTCCCAGCGGCCATTGCCTCGACACTCGATATTGGTGATACGAGCGGAGTGTCGCCGCGAGAAGCGATCTTCAACCATCTCCGAGACCGCCATCTCCTCCTGGTCCTCGACAACCTGGAACAGGTCATGGGCGCCGCGTCACTCGTGTCTGACCTCCTTGCGGCCTGCCCACGGCTGACGATTCTGGCGACCAGCCGGGAACGGCTTGGATTGCGGGCGGAGCAGGAATTGGCGCTGCCACCCCTGGCGCTCCCCAGCTTTCCTCCCAGAACAACAACCGCTGGCCGGCTTGAACTGGAGGATGAAGCGTCAGTCGTCATCGACGACATCCGACGCTCGGAAGCAGTGCGCCTCTTTGTCAACCGCGCGCAATCCATAAAACCGGGTTTTGATGTCACCGCGGATAATGCCGCCGCCGTGGTTGAGATTTGCCAGCGGTTGGACGGCTTGCCCCTTGCCATCGAGCTTGCGGCCGCGCGACTGCGTCTGCTTTCTCCTCAAGCGTTGCGCGATCGGCTCGACCGACGGCTCGATGCGCTGGGCCACGGTCCTCGCGATCTCCCCGCACGCCAACAGACCATGAGGGACACCATCGCGTGGAGTTATGACCTGCTCGACCCGGTCGAGCAGCAGCTCTTTAGCCGGCTATCGATCTTTGCGGGCGGAGCCACGCTTGAAGCCGCCGAGGCGATTGCAATTGACCTCCCGAGCGATGGGTCGTCCGCTGATCTCGAGTTGCTCGAGTCGCTGGTCGACAAGAACCTGATGCAGCTCATTGGCGATGAGCCGCGGATGCGGATGCTGCAGACGATCCGTGACTTCGGACAGGAACGACTTGCGGAGAGCGGCGAGCATCAGGTCATCGGGCGGCGTCACGGTGAGTATTTTCTTGATCTCGCGGAAGAATCGGAGCAGCTGCTCGCGTGCGGCGAGCAGACCCGCTGGCTCGACCGGCTCGACCAGGAACAGCCTAACCTGCGTGCTGCGATCGACTGGTTCAGGAACCAGGGGCAAACGGAAGAAGCGCTTCGCCTTGCCGGCGCCCTCTGGAGATTCTGGTGGCTGCGGGGCGATCTGGGTGAAGGCCGGCAGCGGTTAGAATCGCTCCTCGAGGAGTCCGCTCAGGTTGCCCCGGCCGTTCGCGCCAAAGCACTGAATGGCGCCGGAGTGCTCGCGGAAAGCCAGGGCGACTGGGAGTCAGCGACCCATCTCCATCAGGAGAGCCTGGAGATCTTCCGGCGCATCGACGATCAGCGTGGTGTTGCCTGGTCGCTGAACAACCTCGGTGTGGTCGCCATCGACCAGGGCGATTACCGCCGCGCGCAATCGTTACTCGAGGAGAACCTCGCTGTCGCCGAGCGCGCAAACGACAACGCCGGCATTGCGACCGCCTTGACCGACCTCGGCTTGATCGCCCATCACCAGGAGGACTACGAGCGAGCAACGGCGTTATGGACACGCAGCCTCGCCCTCTTTCGCGCGCTGGGCGACGGGTCGCGCATAGCCCGGGCGCTCAACAATCTCGGGACCATTGCCATGCAACTCGGCGAGTACGAGCGGGCGCATGCGCTTTTGACCGAGAGTCTGGAACTCCACCGCAGCGTCGGCGACCGGCAGGGAATCGCCGGTACGCTCAACAACCTCGCGGACACCACCGCCAACCTGGGGGATGCAGAGACGGCGATGGGGCTGTTTCGCGAAAGCCATCTCCTGGCCATGGAGGGTGGGAACCGGCCCCACGCCGCAATCGCCATGGAGAACCTGGCCGCCCTGACCCGACAACACGGTGAAGAACGCGTTGCCCACACCCGCTACCGAGAAGCGTTGCTCTTGTACCGTGCCGTCGCCGACCAGCTTGGGATCGTCAGTTGTCTCGGTGGTCTGGCGTTTATCGCCGCCGGTCAGGGACGCGCCGGGGAAGCCGTGACCCTTCTTGGCGCGACGTCGCATCTCTGTGACTCGCACGACCAGCTCTCATTGCCGGGACTCGGTGAGGCTGTCGTCGCGTTGCGGCAGACGATGGGCGACACGGCCTTCGATGCGGCCTGGCAGATTGGTGGGACTATGCCGATCGACGACGTCATAGACCACATCGCGGGCCAGAGCCGGTTGCCCTCGTCCTCGATGCGGCGTACCTTGTAGCGCGTACCTGGTCCCGTCCTAATCGACGCTGATGTCCGCGATGACCCATTGAACGTCGCCAGCGACGAGATTGCCCGCGGCCTCATAGACGAATGTGTTGTCGCTGGCCTGTGTTTGGGCGCCGTCGCGCGCGGCCGGCGTATTCACTTGAATCTCGATGCGGTCCAGCGCTGATCCCGGGCGCCCTCCATCGGTCGCCCAGATCACGAACGGGTAGTCACCTTCCCCATTGACCTGCATTCGGCCTCGCACCTCGGCCGTGCTCGCTCGATCACTGCTCGGGATGCACTGGCCGACGTCGAGGCTCTGCATCTGGAGATCAGTTCCCGCCTCACTCCACTGAATGGCTCCCAGCACCAGGGTCGTTCCTTCCGGAAGCTGGACGGATGAAGCGAAGAGGCCGAAGTTGGCCAATCGCGGTTCCTCCGTCCCTTCGAGCTGAGCAAGGCCGCCACCGCTCATGCCGCGTTGCAGGATCACCCGCGCGGCAACGTCGGGAGGCTTCGGTACGGCGAGCGCCAGAGCGCCGATTCCAGCAGCCAGGACACCACGCCGCGCGAGGGATCGTCGAGAATGTACGTCCATAATGAACCTCCTTTGCTCCAGTGAACTCGAAAGCCGTTGCGCCGTCCTCCTCGGGCCGCCCGGCCTTGCTCAACGCGTGAGTCAGGCCGGCGTCATTGGGCGGGATCATGCGCGGGGATCCGCGCCGCGGCAGCAACACTACAGCACGTAGCGTCGCATAACGCCGTCAAGCACTTGGCGTTCGTACCGTCAACTCCGGAACACGTGTCCAGACATCGACATGTGGATGAAGTCAACGTGGCGTCATGATACGGTGATGATCGATAGTCATAGCTGGAGGAGAGGCGCATGGCAGGTGTACCTGACGCGAGTGATCTCGGAAGCCTCGAATTGTTCCGGGGACTTTCCGCCGCCGAGCTGGCGCGCGTCAACGATCTCCTCGGTCGGACGAAGTTTCCCGCGGGCGCGATGATCCTCACCGCCGATCAGCCGGGAGAAATTGCCTACATCATCCTCGAAGGCACGCTGAAGGTGTCGACCCTCCAGAGCAGTGGACGGGAGCTGACCCTCGCATTGCTCGGACCGGGCGAAGTCGTGGGAGAGCTGGCCGTCGCGGACCGGGCAGGACGGTCTGCCGATGTGACGGCGTTGGAGCCGGCGGTTCTCGTCTGGCTCGACCGCGGCTCGTTCGTGCAGCTCCGGCGCGATATCCCGGCCATCACCGAGAATCTCCTTCGCCTGTTGGCGCGGCGACTCCGGCTCGCCAACGCGCAGCTCCAGGCGATGGCGACGCTCGACGTTCATGGCCGTGTCGCGCGCCAGTTGCTCGCACTAGCTAGTGTCCTCGGTGAGGATCTTCCTGATGGAAGCTCACGCATCCCGCTTCGCATCACCCAGTCTGACCTCGCCGCTCTCGTCGGAGCCACACGCGTTCGCGTCAACGAGGTTCTCGTTGGCTTCACTCGCCGCCGTATGATCGCGGTCGATCGCCAGCATCGCATCACCATTCACAACCGCGCCGAGCTCGAAGCGTACGTCGAATGACGGGTAGCGTTCCGGCCGCGTGTCCGCGTAGGGTCTCGAGCTAGCAACCGCCCGTAGCGGCCACCTGGATGCCGCACACCGGATCACACCGGCAGCGTCACGTGGGCATAGGAGCGATGATCTGTCCCGCGACCGAACGTGCGAGGCTCGCGCGTACACGAGTTCTTCTTCAATAAAGGCGTCCCTCCCTACCTGAGATCCCTTCGCCGCCTGTCGCACTTCATGCGTTTCAGAGTACGCTCGAACTTCCTTTGCAGGTCGCGTCGAGCGGAGCCCGCCATCGTTCGGAAGGTGATGTGGCGACCCTGAACGGGCGCAGCGGAAGGACAGTACAACGTGGATGACAACCAGATCGGACGGACAACCAGCCGCATTGTCGCCGAGATGTCTCGCCGGGCGGCATTGCGGCGGCTAGGAGCCGGTGGGCTCACCGCGGGCGCGGCGATCGGTCTGCAAGGGGATTCGGCAGAGGCCCAGTTCGCATTTTCCGCGGCCGCCACCGAAGCGGCCGCGCGGCGGGCGATCACTGCGATCAATCGAGCACTCGCTAGTGGAGACATGAGCGTACTCGACACGGCGTTCTCTCCCGACTACGTCAATCACACCCCGCGGCGGTCGTTCGTGTCCGGACAACTCTTCTCGCCAGACCTCGCCGGTCTCAAAGCCAGCCTGACGGAGCTTCGCGCCGCGGTCCCCGATGCGGTCCTCGTGATCAACGATGTCGTCGCCTCCCGGGTCACCGCGTCCGTCCTGGCCTCCTTTCGAGGAACGCTGAGCGCCGCGGCGGTCAACTTACCCGACGGGCCGGACATCGATCTGCGAGTGGATGGGGTTGCCTTCGGCAAATTTTCCGGCGGCCAGGTCGTGGAGAGCTGGGACTACGACGACGCCGCCGAAGTCTATGGTCCACTCCTCAGGGGCGTTGAGGAGCAGCTTGTGGAGCAGCCAGTGGAAGAGCCGGTGACCGACGACGGAAGGGGCGAGGTGCGGGATGTCCGCGACTTCCAGGAAGTCGCCCTGGAGGGAGTTGGCACCTTGGTGATCGAGCAAGGCGACACCGAATCGCTATCGATCGAGGCCGAGCCACGCGTCCGCCGCCGGATCGAGACGGAGGTCGCCAACGGCAGGTTGACAATTCGACCATACCGCTCGTTCGAAACACGCGAGCCGATCACCTATTTCATCACCGTGAAGCAGCTAACCGGAAACGAGCTAGCCGGCGCCGGGCGAATCGAGGCGGGACAGTTGAGAACGTACAAAATTCAGATCAATGGG
>JAHWJF010000506.1 GCA_019348515.1 Chloroflexota bacterium
CCAAGTCTCCGCGATTGATACTCATCTCTCGGTCGCGAAGCCGATCATCTACGTGGATGCGCTGCGCACTCTCGTAACCGATGCCCTCCCGGGCGTGTCACTATCGAAGATCATCCGGCGGAGCAAGGGCTCGAATGATGCAGTGCGATCGGCGGCGCGGGCTGTTGCCGATTTTCACCAACTCGACGTCGCGGCGCCGAATCGATCTGTTGCGGAAGAGATTGCCCGTCTTCAAGAGGCTCAAGCGTTTCTGGCATCGGCTCGCCCCCACCTGGTCGAGGAGGTGTCTGCCATGGTGGAGAAAGTGGCCGCTGGCCTGGAGATCGCTCCGTCCTCCCTGATTCATGGCGACCTCAAGCCGGATCACATGCTTCTCGACGGCGACCGCGTCGCATTGATCGATTTCGATCTCATTGGGCGGGCCGATCCGGTCGTGGACATTGCCCATCTCCTCGGTTTTCTTGGTAAGCCCCAGGCGCGCTCCCGGTCGCGCAAAGAAGGGTCGCAAGACGTCGCTCAGATATTCGTCGACGAATACTTCATGCATGTCTCGGACTCCTGGCGCGGCCGCCTTCCGCTGCACCACGCTCTCATGAGCATCCACAAAGCCGTTGGTCTATGCCGGCGACGGGGAGGAGACGATCACCAACGCGTCGAGGACGTCTTGCGGGAAGGGCAGGCATTCCTGGAGAGTGACGGCGACGGGTCCGTTCCGTCGTACAAACGCCGTCTGACGCGGTCGACAGCGCGTTGAAACCAGCGGTCCGGGCGATCTCGAATCACCGGCGAGCTGTTCTCGCGCTTGCTGGCACGGAGAGCTGAGGCAGGATGATAGGGTCGTCAGACCGCGGTTCCATACGCGCCATAGCGGGCTCGCGGTCACTTGAACCAGGCGATTTTTCGTTTCACGGGTTTGGTGAGCTCAGGCGCGATGAACTGCGCAAAATATTGCGGCTCGGCATCCGCAGCGATCCGCCAGCCGTCTCGGTGGCCGAAGGCGCCATATTCGTTCCCAACGGGTACGGATCCAATCCTGACCGATCCAAGTTTGCCGGCGGCATCGTCACGTCTGATGGTCAACCCATCGAGACCGCGCAAATGCATCGCAAAGGTGGCAAGCATTTAGGTGGACCCATCGAGACGGTCGCCGTACGAGCTGAGCGTGAACTGGACGAAGACGTCATCTACCTTGGACCGCTATTCAACCATTACGGTCGTGTCCTGCTGGAATCACTCGCGCGTGTCTGGTACCTGGGCGATGTCGATCCGTCGGTCAAGGTGGTTTTCAACAACGCGAATTCGGCGCAAGCGGCTCACGCCCCGTGGGTTCCGAGGCTCTTGTCGATGTTCGGCATCCCGTCTGAGCGGATCCTCGGTCTCAGGGAACCGACGCGATTGCGACGGGCAATCGTTCCCGAGCCGCTCTTTGAGCAGTTCTACTCGGCGCATGTGGACATGGCACGCCCGTTCCGGCAGGTTGCCGAGCGTGTTGCCAGCTATGTGGCGAAATCGGCGCAACCGCTGTATCTCAGTCGCCGCCGTTTGACGAGTCGTCAGCGGCCGGTCGTCGGCGAATCGGCACTCGAAGACCTCCTCCGGGAACAAGGATTCGCCATCGCATATCCGGAGACGATGACGATCGAGGACCAGGTCCGGCTGATCAATAGCCACACAGACATTTTTTCCAGTCTTGGAAGCGCGGCCCACAACATCCTCTTCGCCCTCGGCAAGCCGAGGCTTCATCTCCTGGCGAGCCGGGACGACATCCCCGCGAATTACTTTTTGTGCTCGATGCTCGTCGACGCACCGACCACATTTGTCAATTGTCTGGGATCGGGAGGGCGCCCGACTCCGAACGACGAGCGATTGAACCGACGCGCCGAATCGTTCGAGAACCCGGAGAAGAAACGTCCCGTCGACCCAGATCCAGGTCCGCAGTCGATGCCTCAGCTTCTCGAGATGGACTGCGTGGTCAGTTATCTCGGTGAGAAAGGCTTCCTCAGCAATCACTCATCCACCGCTATGCGCGGGCCTGGCTCCTCGGATAGCTTGCACTTGCAGCATCGTTACGACGAAGCCTGGCTTTATGCCCGCCTCCGCAAAGCCTCGGCAAAACCCGGATCGCTGCCGCTGGACCTCGAGCGTGAAGCGCTTGACCTCTCATCGGAATCCTGGCCGGTAAGCTTCATGCTCGCGCGGTATTACGCGCGTCGGCGTGACGGCTCGCGCACCGATGCGATGGCGAACAGGTTCGCGGCGCTGGTTGATGAGGAATCGGACGATGAGCGGTTGGCGTACTACCGGGGGGACATTCAGGGA
>JAHWJF010000134.1:0-5407 GCA_019348515.1 Chloroflexota bacterium
TCTCACTGGCCGCGCTGATCCTCATCTACCTGCTCGTTCTGGCCAGCACCGACCTGTGGGACGTGGGATTCGGCGCGCTGGTCGGGGCGGCACTGCTTCTTGGCGCCCAGGACTTTGTCTTTTCCGGACGAGCCGTCCCGATCCCTAACCTCGCCCAGCGAACCATCGCCTTCCTGCCGTTTGTGGCGGCGACGGTCTGGGACATTCTGCGCGGGACCTGGAGGGTGGCGCTCGTCGTCCTCCATCTGCGACCTTTGCGACACCCTGGCATCGTCGCCATCCCGATCGGGGAGCGGACGCCGCTCGGCGTAGCCATCACCTCGCTGGTGACAACCCTCTCGCCCGGGACCTTTCTGGTCGATGTCGATGAAGCGGATCGGACGATGCTGATGCACGTCCTCGACGCCTCGGATCCGGACGCGGTCCGAGAGGAGTACGAGGCGTTCTACCGGCGCTACCAACGCCACGTCTTTCCGTAAGGGAGAGGACGAACTCGTGCATGTAGCGGTCTTCTATCTCGCGATGATCTGGATGACCGGCCTGCTCGGCATCGCGGTGGTTATGGTGATCCGGGCCCGCTCGGCGATGCGTCGCATCCTCGCGCTCGACGTGCTGACCTTGATCCTGATCGCGCTCCTCATCCTCTACGCCGACGCCAGTCAGACGAGCTATTACCTGGACGCGGCGCTGGCGCTGGCGCTGCTGTCGTTTGTCGCCACCTTAGCGGCCGTGCGCTACCACAGCGAGGGCCGGTTGTTCTAATGCTCGGGGATCTCCCGCTCTGGCTGGCCGACGCTCTGGTTGTCCTCGGCGTCACGATCATGACGATTGGCGTCTATGGTGTGATCCGGATGCCGGACCTCTACACGCAGCTGCACGCGGCGAGCAAGTCGGTCTTCGTCGGCGTCGTCTCCCTTTGCTTTGCCTCGATCGTTACGGGCGACGTGGCTATCGTCGCCCGCGTTTTCCTGATCGCCGTCCTCCTCCTGCTGACGACTCCTGTCTCCGCCCATGTCATCGCCCGCGGCGCATACCTCGAAGGACAGCGGATGGAAACGCCAGGCGCGATTGATGAGTCGGGCCAACATCGGGCCAGCGACCCGAGATGATGGCGACAGGCGCGCGCTTTGAATCGGCGGTCCTGCCCGCGGGTAGCGTTCTGCGCGCGGCCCGGCCGCCGACGAAGGAATGGTCATGGTGACTTCAGCCTTCACCTCGACCTGGTGGACCGACGTCCTGGCGATCGAGGGCCACTGCCTGATCGGCGACCGGGCGACGTCGGCGCTCGTCGGTCGGGACGGGATCTCGGCTTGGCTGAGTGTTCCCTGGTTCCTCGCACCAATGCTCTCTTCCGGCATCCCCGACTGGGCCACTGGCGGCGTTCGCGCCGTGGCTCCCGCCGATCCTGCAATGCTGCTTGCAGGAACGTGTTGTACCCGTCACCGAGTCGTCCGGGCGTGAAGAAGTGGTCCTGGTGGCTGACGCTCTAAGTGACGCTTCGGGTCCGCTTGGGTCAAGGATGCGCTCGCCCGCCGCCGAGTGTTGTTGTGCTCGAGACGAGGGGCCGCCGTCTGGGCAAACATTCCCGGCGCCAGTCGCCTGGATCGCGCCAACCGTCTGAGAGCATTGGTCCAATGATCTTGCTGCGGGCGGGTCAAGCGGTGGCCGGGCAACCGAGATTATCACGATCGCTCTCCCTCAGGCCAACGTGAGTGTGTTCAGCACCTTCTGATGTTGCAGGTCGGCTAACCAAGGCGGGAAAGGCGATCAGCACGCTGCCTGCCTGGAGGCACCTTTGTCACTGTTTGTTCAGCGAAGCACAACAACGGTCGTCTTGTTGGCAAATCCACGACGTGTATAGCCATCATTTTGCCCCTCGCCAGCTACGGCACCGCCTTCCGTGGGCGGATCATTCACCTCGAGGCGGGTTGGTAGGGCATCGAGCCGGAGGGTGATGTCATAGCCGGGGTCGTAATCGGTAGCCCGACTCCGAGCCCCCTGAGTGCGTCAGCTAGTGCCGAGGCTGCGATGCGGCGGCCAGGGTTGCCGCTTGAAACTGGGCTCGTTAGCCGATTCTACCTGGAGGTCTTGGTCTGTCCATCGCAGTCCGAAACCTGAGGGCCACAAATGGTAGTGACAGCTAATCGGGCTGACGGCATTTGCCGTCACACCCCCTTGCAAATCGTTCTACTAGGACTCCAGCACAAGCGACTCCGAGTCGAACCGCAACAATGGGACAATTGTGACCTGTCAAATGACGCACAAATGGTGCGCGCACGCCTCCGAGCAGGCGCGCGTCGGCAGCGGCGCCTGGTATGCCATGGACCTGACCGAACTCCTGCCCGACGTGGCCTGCGGACTAAACATCAACTGGGCCGAGGCCACCCGCTATGCGGGGCTCAACGCCGAGTCTTGAGAGCGCCTCCAACGAGATCTGAGAGCGACACGGGGGCCCTGCCTACACCGCGCTTCTGACGCCGACCTCGTCGAGATGTAAGAGGAGATCAGCGGGATCCTCGTAGACCCGATACGCTCCGGCCGTCTCCAGCTCGGCGCGGCCATAGCCACCGGAAAGGAGTCCGACTCCCAACGCTCTCGCCCGCCGTGCCGCCAGCAGATCCCAGATGCTATCGCCAACCACGACCGCTGATTCGATATTGATGCCAAGCCGCTCGGCGGCCGCCAGGAAGAGATCCGGGTCCGGTTTGGCGTGACGCACCTGGTCGCGGGTGACGATCGGGACGCCCTCTGGCACGTTCAACGTCTCCAGCACCGGTCCCGCGACGTCCCACCGGCCGCTGGTCGCAATCGCCCAGGGAACGGCTCCGTTCGTCAACGTCGTCAACAACTCTCGCGCGCCGGGCAGAGGACGCACCTGGGGCGCCAGCGCCTGATACGCCCGCGCGTGCGCTGTCTGGATACGCGCGACCTGCTCGGGAGTCACCCCCATCTCCGTCTCGCGTAGCAACGCGTTGATGAAGAGCCCACCGCTCATGCCAATGCGACGGTGGATGCGCCAGACCGACAGGTCGATGCCGACCTCCTCCAGAGCGAGCCGCCAGGCCAGAACATGTTGATAGACGCTGTCGACGAGCGTGCCATCCAGGTCGAAGAGGAATGCGGTTCCGTTACTCACCGTCTGTCTCCGTCAGGTCTTTTGCGATCCTGTCCTGGACCTGCGTTGCCTTCCAAATCCAGTTCCGTAGCAGGTTGCGCGCCGCAGTGTGCAGAGAACTCGGGACCGCACGGGCCACCCCCGCTCCCGACGTTGGCGTTAACACACAAACGGAGTGGCGCCAGCTTGGGCCGGCTCGTCACATGCCGCGCTCGTCTTTACCCTATGGACTGACAATGGATGCTCGCGAACTGGATGGAGGACCGCTCGATGACAATCGCTACGGCAGCACCGCTTGCTCCTCATCAGGCCGCTGCGCTCCTCGGCACGATGCCGGCCTATCTGCGCGCTCTGATCGACGCCGCGCCGCGGGAGCTCCTCGTGTGGCGCCCCGCCCCCGGGGAGTGGTGCGTGCTGGACGTGGTCGGCCACCTGATCGAAACGGAAGAGCGCGGGTTCGCGGGTCGCATCCGGACACTCCTTGCCGAAGATCGACCGCAATTCACCACCTGCGACCCGTCCGCGGTTGCCCGGGCACGCCGGGATGCGGAGCGCGTTGCTCCTGAACTGCTAACCGAACTCGCGGCTCGTCGCATCGCCAGCGTCGCGCTCGTACACGACCTTACCCCTGATGATCTCAGTCGTGGCGGAGTTCACCCCGAGGTCGGATTTCTCACTGTCAACGACCTCCTCCACGAATGGATTCACCACGACGCCAACCATCTCCGCCAGGTGCTGGCGAACATCCAGGGCTACACCTGGCCGAACATGGGCAGCGCCCAGCGCTTCAGCGCACCGGACATCGTCTCTGTGGACCAGCCATGAACGCCCGGATCGATGCCACGACACGCCTTGGCCTAGACTCATCCGGTATGCGGAAGTTCCCAACGCCGGACTCATGGTGAACCTGAACGTCGTCTTGATCTCAACCTACGAGCTCAGCCGCCAGCCGTTCGGTCTGGCATCGCCAGCGGCATGGCTGCGGGAGGCGGGCGCGGCGGTGACCTGTCTCGACCTCGCCATTGAGCGACTCGACGAGGCGGCAGTCGGCGCGGCCGATCTGGTCGCGTTCTACGTCCCCATGCACACCGCCACCCGGTTGGCGGCCAGCTTTGTCGAACGGGTGAGACGGATCAACCCGACCGCACACCTCTGTTTTTACGGGCTCTACGCTCCGGTGAACGAGGAGTATCTGCGCGGGCTCGGCGCCGAGACGATCCTCGGAGGCGAGTTCGAGGAAGGCCTCGTCGCGCTGGCGGAGCGACTCGCCGCCGGTGCCCAGCGTCCCTCGCACTGCCAGCCACAACCGGAACCAACTATCGCTCTTGCGAGACAGCGGTTCCTGGTTCCCGACCGCGGTCAGCTCCCCGCTCTCCAGCGATACGCGCACGTAACGCTGCCTGATGGCGGCTCACGCGTCGTCGGGTACACGGAGGCCAGCCGCGGTTGCAAGAATCTCTGCCGCCACTGCCCGATCGTGCCGGTCTATGGCGGCCGGTTCTTCGTCGTGCAACCGGACGTCGTGCTGGAGGACATCGCGCAACTGGTCGCGGCCGGGGCGGAGCACATTACCTTCGGTGACCCCGATTTCTTCAACGGCCCCACGCATGCCATGCGCATCGTCCAGGAGCTGCACCGGCGGTTCCCGGATCTCACCTACGACGTGACGATCAAGGTCGAGCACCTCCTCAGGCACCGGACACATCTCCCCACCCTGCGCGACACCGGCTGCCTGTTCGTGACCAGCGCGGTCGAGGCGGTCGACGACCGTATCCTGGAGATCTTCGACAAGCGTCACACGCGGGAGGATTTCGTCCGCGTCGTCTCGCTCTTTCGAGAGCTGGGACTCAACCTCAATCCGACCTTCGTCACCTTCAACCCCTGGATCTCCCTCGCGGGCTATCGGGAGCTGCTCTCGACGATCCTCAGGCTCGATCTGGTCGGAAATGTCTCCCCGATCCAGTACGCGATCCGCCTCCTCATCCCCCGCGGCTCGCGGCTCCTGGAGTTGCCACTGGTGCAGGAGTTCGTCGGTGAGTTCGATGCCGCCGCGCTGGCCTATCCCTGGACACACCCCGATCCGCGCATGGATCGACTGCATGAGGAGGTTCTCGCCCTCGTCGGTGGCAGCCAGGCGGGCGACGAGGATCGCTACGCGCTTTTCGCCAGGGTTTGGGAGCTCACCGAAGCCGCGAGCGAGGAAGCGGCGAGCGACCCCTTCGCGCTCACCACCACGAGCGTCAAGAGCCGGGAGCCGATCCCGCATCTGAGTGAACCCTGGTATTGCTGAGC
>JAHWJF010000134.1:5507-8139 GCA_019348515.1 Chloroflexota bacterium
CGAAGATTCCGAAGGTTAGGAGAGGCGGGGAAGGTTGTCGAAGATCCGAAAGGAACGTGAATCGAATCGACCTCGCGTACGCACTTGACGGACAACGCGCGTGCTCGCACGATGATCGGCGCGGATTCGGGACCAGATTCCCGAAGCAGGGTTCGCCACCATGTGCCGGCTGGAACGCCGATCGGAGAAGGGAATTCGAGAGTGACCAGGGATTCACGGATCGTTCCAGTTCCACTTGGAAGGCCGACGTTTCTCGATGCCCCGCGCTGCGAAGACCTGGACACGCTCGAGGCCGACGTCGCCATTCTCGGCGTCCCTTATGGCTATCCCTACGACATGGAGGGATCGACGTCTGCCTCGGCCAGCGCTCCAGACGCCATCCGCGCCCAATCGGTCCGCTGGACGCCATACCTCACCCACTACGATTACGACTTCGGCTCAGACATCTTCGCCGGCCGCGACGTCCGCATCGTCGATTGCGGCAATGTCACGATGACGCCTGGGGATTACGCGGGGAACAGCGCCGCGACGACTGCCGTTGTGAACGCCATTCTCGATCGGGGCGCCGTGCCCATTGTCCTCGGCGGCGACCATGCCATCCCCATTCCCGTCTTTCGCGCCTACGAAGACCGCGGTTCGATGGTCATCGTGCAACTCGACCAGCACATCGACTGGCGGCAGGAGCGCAACGGCGTCACGGAAGGACTCAGCAGCACCATGCGCCGCGCCTCAGAGATGCCCTGGGTCAGCGGTATGGCCCAGATCGGACTGCGTGCCGTTGGCAGCGCGCGGCAGGGCGAAGTCGATGACGCCCTCGCGTACGGCAGCATTCAGGTGCGGGCGGAAGAGCTTCACACGGCGGGCGTCGACGCCGTGCTGGAACGCATCCCACCTTCGGATCGCTACTACATCACCTTCGACGCCGACGCGCTCGATGTCCCAATCGCTCCTGGTGTCCTGGTCCCTGGCTTCGGCGGCATCACCTACTACGAAGCCTCAAGCCTGCTGCGCGGTATTGCCCGGAAAGGGACTATCGTCGGTTACGACATCGTCGAAGTCGTGCCATCCCTCGACGTCGCGAATGTGACGAGCCACGTCTGCGCGCGACTCACCCTCAACCTTATCGGCGAGATGGCGCATACGGGCCAGATCGGGCGCTGTGCTGAGGGGGGCGCCTTCGGCTAGGGGGGAAAGGGGGCGCTTCGCTCAAGGGGGGAAGAGGAGAACGAAGGAGGTTCTCGTCCGTGCTCCTCTCCCCCCTTCTCCCCCTCAGGCCCCTTGCGGCCGCCCCCTCAGCGTAGCACCCCCTGGGATCGGAAAGGACGAACGACATGGGCGTTTATGAAGAACTCGGTCTGCGCACGGTCATCAACGCCAGCGGGACCCTGACCCGTCTGGGCGGCAGCCGCATGGCCCCGGAGGTGCTGGCGGCGATGGCCGACGCCGCCGCCTCGTTCGTCCCCATTGACGACCTGCAGGCGCGGGCCGGGGAGATCATCGCGGAGGTCACGGGAGCGGAGGCGGGGTACGTCGTCACGGGGGCGGCGGCCGGGCTCTCCCTGGGCGTCGCCGCCTGTGTCGCCGGGATGGACGTGGCCGCTATGGACGGCCTGCCGGACACCACGGGCTTGAAGAACGAGGTCGTGGTCCAGCGCGGACACCGCAATGCCTACGACCACGCCATCCGGGCGGTCGGAGTACGCATGATCGAGGTTGGCTACCTGGGGTATCCCGGCGCCGGCGGCACTCACCCCTGGCAGATCGCCACGGCGATCGGCGAGCGGACGGCGGCGATTGCCTGCCCCATCCTCGATACACCCGGCACGGTTCCACTGCCCGAGGTCTGCCAGATCGCGCATGAGCATGGCATTCCGGTCATCGTCGATGCAGCAGCCGAGCTTCCGCCCCGCGCCAACCTGCGCCGGTTCATTGCGGAGGGGGCGGATCTCGTCGTCTTCTCCGGCGGCAAGTCGATCGGCGGCCCGCAAGCCAGCGGCATCCTGGCTGGGAGGGCAGATCTCATCGCGTCCGTGGCGCTTCAGCACCAGGACATGGACGTGCGACCGCAAACCTGGTCGTGGCGCCCGCTGCTCGACTCAGGACATCTGGCGGGGGTGCCGCATCAAGGTTTCGGCCGCTCGATGAAGGTCGGGCGGGAGGAGATCGTCGGGCTGCTCACGGCGCTACGCCGGTTCGCCGCCGGCAGCGACGAAGAGGATCTGGAACGCTGGCAACGCCGTCTCGAGCCGATCGAGCAGGCGCTGGACGGCATTCCGGGGATTCGCGTCAGCCGCCAGGTCGCGGCCACCAAGCCGGTACCATCACTGCGGATCGCGGTGGACGGCGAGTGTGCGGGAAGGCGGGCGTACGATCTGGTCAACCGGCTCCTGAACGGTGAGCCGGCGATCGCCGTCGACCAGTCGCACGCGGAGCATGGGGTGCTGTCGATCAATCCGCAGGGGCTGACCCCGGATGAGGCAGCGACCGTGGCCCGGCGGCTGCGTGAGGAGCTACGGGGGTGATGGGTGGTGGGTGATTACTCGCTGCGCTCGTGGTGATAGGGTGATTGTTCGCTGCGCGCCTGCGGACGCAAACGGTGATCGGGTGTTAGGAAACGGTCTCTTGTTCTCCC
>JAHWJF010000135.1 GCA_019348515.1 Chloroflexota bacterium
ATCGAGATTGATCAGTGTCGAGATCTCGAGAACGGCCGTCAACGAGCGCTCGTGCATGACATCGGACATGCCATGAGCCGGTAGGCTCTGATCCATTTCAACTCCCATCAGGCGACCCGATGAATGCCATTCTCCATACTCCGCCTGATCGTCGAACGTCACCAGGTTGGGCCGATGCGATAGTCACGAGACATCGATTCATTGGGGCCCAACGGGTTAGCGCGACTATGCCTGCGTTCAGCCCGGCGCTGTGCCGTGGAGGGCATGACAGCAGCGAATCTGATGACTAGCGAGCAAACGACGCAACTGACAATCCCACAACCATACAACGGGAGATTCTGTTGGTATTTTCATTGGCGGGCGTTGAGCCCATGACTAGATTGGCCTGGGACAGCGACGAATGCCAGATCTACCTGGCGGGGCTCGCCATTCAACCGGAGCAGAACCTTTGACAATCGCAAGCCGAATTGGACTGGGTTTTCACCCCACGCACGCGCGCCAGGCTCTCGATCTGATCGAACGAGCGGAGGACGCCGGCGTCGGAACGTTCTGGGCGGTGATGTCGCCGATCGACCGCGACACGCTGACGATCCTGGCCGCGGCGGCAATGCAGACGGAACGGATCAACCTCGGCACGGCTGTTGTCCCCGCCTTCACCCGCCATCCTTTGGCGTTGGCGACCCAGGTTCTGGCCTTGGAGGATCTCGCGCCCGGCCGCATTCGGCTCGGCATCGGTCCCAGCCATCAACGAAGTATGATTCCCGCGTACGGGCTCCCCTTCGAACGTCCCCTGTCCCAACTCCGCGAGTACCTGCAGATTCTCCGGCCCGCACTGCAGCAAGGATCGTTCGCCGTTGCCGGTGAGTTCTACAGAGGCGAGGCGGAGCTCCTGACCACGCCGGGTACGCCTGTCTATATCTCGGCCCTCGGCGAAAAGGCGTTCGAGCTCGCCGGGGAAATGGCTGACGGCGCGATCAGCTGGCTCTGCCCACCCAGCTACCTGGAAAACGTTGCCTTGCCCGCGATGCGGCGGGGAGCAGAAAGGGCGAGGCGCCCGACGCCTCCGTTGATCGCCCACGCCATCGTTGCCCCGACCGCGGACCTCGGGCAGGCGCGCGCATCCGCACGAAAGTTCCTTGCCTACTACCAGGTCAGGCCCTACTACGTGCGCATGCTCGCCGCCGCCGGTTTCCCCATCAATGACGAGATTCCCGACGACCTCATCGTCGCGCTGGTCATCAGCGGCGATGATCGGGCCATCGCCGACGGCTTGCTCCAACGCCTCGACAACTGGGCCGACGAGCTGGTCGTTACCGTCCTGCCGGGCAACGAGCCGCGGGCATCCGAGGATGCGTTCTTTAGCATCATCAGCAGGCTTTGACCGTGCGCATTCGTTGCTCAACGGCCGATACTCTTACCCTAGAACCCACAAATCATTCCGCTGCCAATTTGTGGGTCTTCCGGTTGGCGGTTTCTGTACCCTTTCATACACTGGCATAATGGATGGCTGAATTGCGATGCCAGGAGGTCGGACCCTCGGGCCGACCCCCGGTTTCCAGTTCCTTCGTTTAGCGAGAAAGACTTGCTTCGTGCCGACGAGGAGGGACAGATGACCGCACCGATCGAGGGAAAAACCGCTCGCGATGCAATCATGCGGAGCCGTGGCAACCGCCGCAAACTCTTGCAACGGGCGGTGGGGCTCGGGCTGAGCGGTCCCGTCCTCGGCGGATTGCCTGCCCTGCGCTATTTCCCTGTCTCCGCCCAGGAAGGCGCGGATGGCGAGTGGGTGGTTGCGCTCACTGAGGAACCAACCGGCTTCGATGCCCCCGCCACGACCTACACGTTCTCCAACGTGATGGTCGAGACTCACATCCTCGAGCCGCTCGTCGACATCCAGGGTCCCGAGCTGGAAGTCACGCCGCTGCTGGCCGAGTCATGGGAGATTGTCGACGACACGACCTGGCAGTTCACGCTGCGCGAGGGCGTCACCTGGCACAATGGCGCCCCATTCACCGCCGCCGACGTCAAGTGGACGCTGGACCGCATGGCCGATGGCCCACGCGCCTACATGATCTCGCAGTTCGAATCGGTCGAAACGCCGGACGACACGACGGTCGTGATTACGACCAAAGGCCCCTTTGGGGCGATGATCGCCCAGTTGACCGACCTCGTGATTCTTCCGCAACAGGCGTGGGAGGAGATGGGAGGCGAGGCATTCAACGCCGCCCCGATTGGGACCGGTCCCTATCGCATGGCCGAATGGCGGCGCGGCGAGGCCGTGGTCCTGGAAGCCAATCCCGACTGGTGGCGGGGCACGCCGACCCCGGAACGCCTCGTCTTCCGCCCGATCGTCGATCCGGCCACCCGCGTCGCCGAACTGCGTTCCGGCGGCGTCGACATCATCCAGAGCGTGCCCGCGGCCGAGCTGGAGGCCCTGAACGCGGGCGATACGCGGGTCGTCAACATCCCGCAGGGCCGGCTGATGATCTACCCGTTCAACATGGCCGAGCCCCCCTTCGACGATGTCCGGGTGCGGCAAGCCTTGCACTACGGCACCGACCGTGCTGAGATCGTCGATGCCCTGCTTGGCGAGTACGGGACGTTGCTGACCGGGCCATTCACCAGCATCTGGCTCGGCTTCAACCCGGAGGTCGAAGCGTATCCGTACGATCCGGAGAAGGCGCGCCAACTCCTTGCCGAAGCGGGACAGGAGAATCTGGAGTTCACCTGGAACATCACCGATGGCGTCTTCATTGGCGACCGCGAGGTGGCTGAGGCACTTGCCAACCAGTTGCGTCAGATCGGGGTGACGATGAACCTGCAGGTCACCGAGCGCGCCAAGCTCCAGGAAGACCATCAGGCAGGCAACTTCCAGCTCACCTCGGTCGCCTGGGGGACCCGCACCGACCCCGATCCCATGCTTCAGTCGATTGTGGCGTCCAGAGCGCACAACACTGATGAGGTAGTCAAGGCGCTGATCCAGCAGGCACGGGAGGAGGTCGACGAGGACGTGCGCGCGGAGCTGTACCAGCAAATCCATGCGCGCATGGCCGAGCAGGCGGAGTGGCTCTTCGTCTATGCCCAGGCGGAAACCTATGGCACACGCGCGGACGTGCCGTGGAATGGCTTCCCGTCACGCGGCAGCATTGCCGTCCATCTCTTCTATCTCCTGGAGCCGTAGGGGTAGATCCACTACCTGTCGGGAGCGAACCCATTGACCCTAGCGAGCCGAATTGGACTGGGCTTTCACCCCACGCACGCGCGCCAGGTGCTCGACCTGATCGAACGAGCGGAGGACGCCGGCGTCGGAACGTTCTGGGCGGTGATGTCGCCGATCGACCGCGACACGCTGACGATCCTGGCCGCGGCGGCAATGCAGACGGAACGGATCAACCTCGGCACGGCTGTTGTCCCCGCCTTCACCCGCCATCCTTTGGCGTTGGCGACCCAGGTTCTGGCCTTGGAGGATCTCGCGCCCGGCCGCATTCGGCTCGGCATCGGTCCCAGCCATCAACGAAGTATGATTCCCGCGTACGGGCTCCCCTTCGAACGTCCCCTGTCCCAACTCCGCGAGTACCTGCAGATTCTCCGGCCCGCACTGCAGCAAGGATCGTTCGCCGTTGCCGGTGAGTTCTACAGAGGCGAGGCGGAGCTCCTGACCACGCCGGGTACGCCTGTCTATATCTCGGCCCTCGGCGAAAAGGCGTTCGAGCTCGCCGGGGAAATGGCTGACGGCGCGATCAGCTGGCTCTGCCCACCCAGCTACCTGGAAAACGTTGCCTTGCCCGCGATGCGGCGGGGAGCAGAAAGGGCGAGGCGCCCGACGCCTCCGTTGATCGCCCACGCCATCGTTGCCCCGACCGCGGACCTCGGGCAGGCGCGCGCATCCGCACGAAAGTTCCTTGCCTACTACCAGGTCAGGCCCTACTACGTGCGCATGCTCGCCGCCGCCGGTTTCCCCATCAATGACGAGATTCCCGACGACCTCATCGTCGCGCTGGTCATCAGCGGCGATGATCGGGCCATCGCCGACGGCTTGCTCCAACGCCTCGACAACTGGGCCGACGAGCTGGTCGTTACCGTCCTGCCGGGCAACGAGCCGCGGGCATCCGAGGATGCGTTCTTTAGCATCATCAGCAGGCTTTGACCGTGCGCATTCGTTGCTCAACGGCCGATACTCTTACCCTAGAACCCACAAATCATTCCGCTGCCAATTTGTGGGTCTTCCGGTTGGCGGTTTCTGTACCCTTTCATACACTGGCATAATGGATGGCTGAATTGCGATGCCAGGAGGTCGGACCCTCGGGCCGACCCCCGGTTTCCAGTTCCTTCGTTTAGCGAGAAAGACTTGCTTCGTGCCGACGAGGAGGGACAGATGACCGCACCGATCGAGGGAAAAACCGCTCGCGATGCAATCATGCGGAGCCGTGGCAACCGCCGCAAACTCTTGCAACGGGCGGTGGGGCTCGGGCTGAGCGGTCCCGTCCTCGGCGGATTGCCTGCCCTGCGCTATTTCCCTGTCTCCGCCCAGGAAGGCGCGGATGGCGAGTGGGTGGTTGCGCTCACTGAGGAACCAACCGGCTTCGATGCCCCCGCCACGACCTACACGTTCTCCAACGTGATGGTCGAGACTCACATCCTCGAGCCGCTCGTCGACATCCAGGGTCCCGAGCTGGAAGTCACGCCGCTGCTGGCCGAGTCATGGGAGATTGTCGACGACACGACCTGGCAGTTCACGCTGCGCGAGGGCGTCACCTGGCACAATGGCGCCCCATTCACCGCCGCCGACGTCAAGTGGACGCTGGACCGCATGGCCGATGGCCCACGCGCCTACATGATCTCGCAGTTCGAATCGGTCGAAACGCCGGACGACACGACGGTCGTGATTACGACCAAAGGCCCCTTTGGGGCGATGATCGCCCAGTTGACCGACCTCGTGATTCTTCCGCAACAGGCGTGGGAGGAGATGGGAGGCGAGGCATTCAACGCCGCCCCGATTGGGACCGGTCCCTATCGCATGGCCGAATGGCGGCGCGGCGAGGCCGTGGTCCTGGAAGCCAATCCCGACTGGTGGCGGGGCACGCCGACCCCGGAACGCCTCGTCTTCCGCCCGATCGTCGATCCGGCCACCCGCGTCGCCGAACTGCGTTCCGGCGGCGTCGACATCATCCAGAGCGTGCCCGCGGCCGAGCTGGAGGCCCTGAACGCGGGCGATACGCGGGTCGTCAACATCCCGCAGGGCCGGCTGATGATCTACCCGTTCAACATGGCCGAGCCCCCCTTCGACGATGTCCGGGTGCGGCAAGCCTTGCACTACGGCACCGACCGTGCTGAGATCGTCGATGCCCTGCTTGGCGAGTACGGGACGTTGCTGACCGGGCCATTCACCAGCATCTGGCTCGGCTTCAACCCGGAGGTCGAAGCGTATCCGTACGATCCGGAGAAGGCGCGCCAACTCCTTGCCGAAGCGGGACAGGAGAATCTGGAGTTCACCTGGAACATCACCGATGGCGTCTTCATTGGCGACCGCGAGGTGGCTGAGGCACTTGCCAACCAGTTGCGTCAGATCGGGGTGACGATGAACCTGCAGGTCACCGAGCGCGCCAAGCTCCAGGAAGACCATCAGGCAGGCAACTTCCAGCTCACCTCGGTCGCCTGGGGGACCCGCACCGACCCCGATCCCATGCTTCAGTCGATTGTGGCGTCCAGAGCGCACAACACTGATGAGGTAGTCAAGGCGCTGATCCAGCAGGCACGGGAGGAGGTCGACGAGGACGTGCGCGCGGAGCTGTACCAGCAAATCCATGCGCGCATGGCCGAGCAGGCGGAGTGGCTCTTCGTCTATGCCCAGGCGGAAACGTTTGGCGCGCGTGCGGATGTGCCGTGGAACGGTGTGCCGACGCACGGCAGCTTGGCGATCAACCTCTTCTATCTCCTGGAGCCGTAACTCGGCGGTGAGCGCCAGGCGCGGCATTCGTTGTTCCGTGAACGGAGAGGCGTCGTGTGGCCTCGGCACAGACCGCGGGCAATCGCGACGCCCCTTCGTTCATCGGGTCGACACGGCTGCTGTGCGTCGCTCCCACCTCTTTGCGTGAGCGCGTAGCAATTCGGAGCGACGCTCGTGGGAGTAACAACTGACCTCGCCGCGTTTGCGGCCGACACGACACCGGAATCGATTCCTGCGGACGTTCGCCACCATGCGTACCGAATCACCCTCGATACGCTCGGCGTCGCGTGCGGCGCGGTCGACATGGGGCCGGCGCAGACTCTTGTGGACGAGGTGACGAGTTGGGGCGGCGCTCCAGAAGCGTCCATCCTGGCGTCGGGGCACCGGACCTCGGCGGTCCAGGCCGCGTATGCCAATGCGTACCTGGCCAATCTGCTCGACGCCGACGAGACGCTCGTCAACCACGCGCACGTGGCGAACGCTGTCGTGGCCGGCGCGCTTGCGGTAGCAGAACGGATCGGCGCCAGCGGACGAGAGCTGCTCGACGCAGTTGCGATCGGCTTCGAAATCGCGGGACGCATCGGCGTGGCCTACCGCAATTGGCAGATGGTCGACGGCCGCCCAGACTGGTCTGCGGTGACCGGCTACAGCTGGGTCGCGTTCGGGGTTGCGGCGGCTGCGGGGCGGCTCATTGGCTTGGACGCACACCGTATGGCATCGGCGTTCGGCATCGCCGGCTACTCGACGCCGATTCCGTCGATCGGGAAGTGGGTTGACTGCACGCGCCTGCCCAACACCAAGTATGTCTTCCTCGGCCCGCTCGCGCATGCCGGCGTCGCCAGCATCCTGCTCGCCGCCCGCGGCTTCACGGGCGATCCCGACATCCTCGACGGCGATCGTGGCTTCTGGCGCATGGCCGGTTCCGCGTCGTGCGATTGGGCGGCGATGACGGACGAGATCGGGAAAAACTGGTTGCTGAGCGAGGTGGCGTACAAGTGGTACCCCGCCTGCCGCTTCTTCCACGGGCCGATGGATTGCTTTGCCCACATCCTGGCCGAAGAGGGGCTGGAGCCCGAAGCCATCGACCGGATCGAGGTGCGCCTGCCCCCGGCGGCAACCCGTCCTTACTTCACCAACCGGGAGCCGACGGACGTGGTGGAGGGATCGTTCAGCGTGCCGCACTGCTTCGCCTGCCTGGCGTATGGAGTGCCAGTCGGACCCCGCTGGCATGCCGACGAGACGCTCAGGCGACCCGACATCGCGCGTTTCCGGCACCGGATCGAGGTGGTGGTCGATCTCCGAGCCGCCCCCGCCATCGCCGAGCAGATCGTCGCCAACAACGGCGGGAATGTCTACCGAAGGTGTCCGACCAGCCTGAGAGTGGACGCGGGCGGGCGATCGTACGAAGCCAGCGTCGATTATGCCAGCGGCGATCCGTGGAGTCCGGAGACCGCCATGTCTGACGACAAACTGGAGGAGAAGTTTTCCAGATACGTCAGCGGCGCCCTCGGCGCGGAGTGGGCCTCCGCCGCGCTTGCGTCTCTGAGAAAGCTCGAAACGCTCCCCGACGTGCGCGGCCTGCGCGTGTTCGACGGAGCGGTGGGGTATGAGGCAGGCATGTCTGTCGGAGCGGCAAGCCGCCTCTGAGCGGATCAGGTGTTGAAGGAGCCCCGAGTGTCGGAAGACCTGTTTGCAACCGGAATGCGGATCAGGCGCGAGGTGCTGGGAGACGAGTATGTCGACCGCGCGCTGGGCAACGTCGACGACTTCAATCGGGATTTTCAGAAGCTCGTCACCGAATACTGCTGGGGTGCGACTTGGGGTCGGGACGGCCTCAGCCGCCAGCAGCGCAGCTTGAACAATCTTTGCCTCCTAGCGGCCCTGAACCGGCCGCAGGAGTTCGAGATCCACTTCCGGGGAGCCCTGCGGAACGGATGCTCGCTTGTCGAACTGCGTGAAACCCTCATTCAAATTGCGGCCTACGCCGGCATCCCCGCCGGCGTCGAGGCCTTCCGCATCGCTCGCAAGGTTCTGGCGGAAGGCGAGGCGAGCACGTCGGCGTCCTGACCGAAACCGCGTGATGGAGACCAGTACCTGTTCACATCAGGCGCTTCGCCAGTCCGTCGGAGAGATCTGCCAGCGCTTT
>JAHWJF010000006.1 GCA_019348515.1 Chloroflexota bacterium
CGAGCAGACCGCCATCGGCGCTGGTGCCAGAAGTCAGCATTACGGACATGGCAGGCAGCGCGCCCTCCGTGGCGAACGACTCAACCAGATCGGAGCGCATGCCGGGAGCGGCAAAGAGCAGGACTGATCCTTCACCCGCATCACCTGCAACTGGCGTCGCGTCCTGGACAGCCGCCGCGCTTTGGACTAGCGGGCCGGGCAGGGCCAGCATGGTCGAGAGCACGACGGTGGCAACGAAGGCGCGAATTCGGATCCTGCCCATGAGGGGCTCTCCCTGGTAAGAGATTTGCGAAATCGTCCTCGTTAAGTATCGCGGGTTTCGCTCGAGAAGAATCGCACTCGTGTAAAAAAGGTCGCGCGCGGCCTCACTCGCTCAAGCCGCACCACACCCTGGGTGAGAAAGGTTGGGGCGACGGCTAACGAGAGGTTCCGGCGCAGGAAGTTAGGCCAGCTCGTAGAGCCCGACTTCGTCGAACGAGACCGAGAACGGGACCGTGCCTTCGGAGGCCATCAACGCACCGAAGCTGATGCTGCCTTCATTCCCAATCTCTGGCAGCGACGCGCTAGCGGTGGCCGCAACATCAATCCCATTGACGAGCAAGAGCGGAAACCCGTCGCTGACGCGCAGCTCGACAGTCTCGAGCGGGCGCGAGCTCTCGTCCGTCCCATACGGGTGCGGCCCAGTCCATGTGACGAACCTTGCGCTATCCCGGTCGAACTGAAGCACTTCCCACGTTCGCCGCGTTGGATCGACCGCGAACACCCATTGCCCGCCGGCAGGATCGGTCCGTGTCTCGATCGTCACCATCCCATCGCCGCGGGCCTCGTCGATGCGCAGGACGGCAGCGAAGTCCTCACGAGCTAGCGGATCGTCGGTCGACGAGAGCGGAAAACCGGAGACAAGACCCGGTTGCGATATATCCAGCCTAAAGACTCCATCGTCATAGGCGCTGGTTGAATCGCCTTCGCTAGTGGCCACGAAACGCTCGGGTCCGTCAAAACCATCGACCACAATGGCCCGGCTATACGGGGCGATCCGCGCCAGCGCCATGGTGGCGTCGGGCCGGGAAGGATCGGTCGCGACCGCCCCCGCGAACGCCGACCGCGCGGACTCCAGCCTTCCCGCTGCCGCCTCCTGTTTGCCGAGGGCGAGATAGGCGTCATAGAGGGACATGCCGATCGCGGGGTCGTCGGGTGCGTTGCCAAGGGCATCCTGGTAGAAGTTCGCCGCACAGCGCCAGTCGCCCCGTGCGGCGCAGCCCTCCGCCGCGGTAAGGCTGGCCGCGAGGTCGTCGCGGGCCGGTGATAGGCTCACCGTTGCCCCCGCGCCGATGCCCGCCGCCACCTCGGCGTCGACCGACGCCAAGAGCGGCCGGGCGAGATCGATCGGCCGCAACTGCGTCAGCGAACCGCCGGTCGGTAGACAGCCGATGTCCTCCGGGCCGACAACGCCGTCGCGGTTGGTGTCCCCAGCCCGGCAGTCGAGCGCCGAGCCCGAGGTCGGCACGCCGATCAACTCGCCCGCGTCGTTGACCGCGGCACCGCCGGAGTTTCCGCCCGACGTCACAGCATCGGTATTGATCCAGGCCGTGCCGTCGATCCCTTCCTCGAAGAGGAATCCGCTGACGATGCCGAGTGTATAGGTCAGCGAGCCACTGCCGATGGCGGGGAACCCAAAGACGTGGACAGGCTCACCGAGATTCACGGCGTCTGAGCTGCCCAGTGGCAGCGCGGCAAGGCCCATCGATTCCATATCGAGCGCGGCCCCTCTCACGTCTGCCTCGATCCGCAAGACGGCCAGGTCGAGGTCGGCATCCTCCGCCACGACACGAGCGACGTAGCGCGGGTTCGGTAACTGGCGCCCGTTCGAGACGGCCACCATGAACCGCTCGGCATCGACCTGAAGGTCAGCGCTCTTGCCCTCGGCCGCGAGTTGCGTTTCGAGCTCGGTCAGCTTTTCGTCAACACCAGTCGGTGTGATGAGATGCTGGTTGGTGAGAATCAGCCCATCCGGAGAGACAACCGTCCCAGTGCCAACCGCATACCAGATCACCTGCTCCTCGCCGTCGACGACACCGCGCACGATGATCGAGAGTTGAACGACCGCATCGATGGCACGCCCGATGATCGTCGGATCGGCCTGTGCCCGAACTGGCGCGCCCAGGACCGCTGTAACGAGGAAAACCCCCGCGAGAATCGCCACGACGGCGCGGACTCCGGTCTTTCCGCTTGTCGCCATCCCTGCCATCCGCATTGCATCCGCCATCCTGCGGACGTACCACCGCGTATGAAAGGGAACGCCTGAGGCGAGCAACGCGTATCGCAGCGCATGAGAGACTGCCCCTGAATCAATGGGCTTGCGCTTCTCGGCAGAGGGCTCTACGGTCTTTCTGAGCCGGGTCCGGGATTCCTGTTCCATCGTTCTGGTCCTGAGAGCCAACCGTGGATCGGGGTAAGCCCGTATCAATCTGCGTCGGGCCCGCCTGAACTCGATTGCCGCCTACGTTACGCAACAGCACGACGTTGGAGATCTTCGTGAACATCGACGTCTACCACGATATTCCCTGCCCCTGGTGTCGCATCGGCAAGGCGAACCTGGAGACCGCTCTACAGCAGTGGGACGGCGAGCCGGTAATGGTCACCTGGCGGCCGTTCCTGCTGGACCAGGACGTGCCCACCGCGGGAACTCCGCTGCGCGATTTCTACCGCATCAAGTTCGGCGCGGAGAACGTCGAGCCGATGTTCGAACGCATGCGAGCCGCCGGCCACCGCGCTGGGGTGGCGTTCGACTTTGAAGACGCAATCCGCGCCCCCTCGGTTGATGCTCACCGGCTGATCTGGCTGGTGCCAGATGAGGCGCGGACGTCGATCGTCGACGGCTTGCAGCGCGCCTATTTTAACCAAGGGAAGAACGTCGGCGATTTGGATACCCTCGCCGACGTTGCCGCGGCCGCCGGTCTGGACCGCGAGGAGATGCTAGCGCGTTTACAAAGCGGCGAAGGATCGGCCGAAACCGCTGAAGCCATCGAAAACGCCTATCGCGTCGGGGTTACTGGGGTGCCGTTCTTCGTCTTCGACGATCGCTATGCGCTCTCTGGGGCGCAGCCACCGGAGATGATACTGGCGGCAATCCGGCAGACCGTGCGGGACCGCACAACCCCGGAACGTCAACGAGACGAACGGTAAGGAAAGGATGTCTTTGTGCCGGATGTGAAGGTCGGTGTTCAGATCCCTCCTCAGCACGCGACGATGTCGAAACTGCGCGATGTCTGGTGCCACGCGGAAGACCTCGGCGTCGATTCGCTCTGGACCTGGGATCATTTCTTTCCCCTCTACGGCGACCCGAACGGTGCTCACTTCGAGGGATGGACACTCCTCGCCGCTATGGCGGAATCGACGGATCGGGCCACGATTGGGCCAATGGTCGCCTGCAATTCGTACCGCAACCCAAACCTGACCGCGGACATGGCGCGCACCATCGATCACATCTCGGGTGGGCGCTTCATCCTCGGCATCGGGAGTGGCTGGAAGGAGCGTGATTATGACGAGTACGGGTACGACTTCAAAGACTCCCCCGCCCGCCTCCGGGACCTGGCCTCGGCGTTACCGGTCATTGAAGAGCGGTTGGGTCGGCTCAATCCGGGTCCCGTGAACGGTCATCTCCCACTCCTGATCGGGGGTAGCGGTGAGAAAGTGACCCTCCGGCTGGTGGCCCAGCACGCCGATATCTGGAATGGCTTCGGATTGCCTGAAGAAGCCGGCCGCCTGAGCGGCGTGCTTGACGAGTGGTGCGCCAAGGTCGGCCGCGACCCGGCGACCATCGAGCGCTCGATCCTGTTCAGCGAGACTAGCCGCGCCGCGCTCGGCGACGAGTACCTGCGGAACGGCATCACCCACTTGATCGTGCAGATCGGCACTCCCGACTTCGATTTCGCGCCCGTGCGGCAGCTACTTTCCTGGCGAGACAGCGTGCGCGCCGCACGGTGACTCTTCGCCCAGCTTGAGCGCGGTGCTGTCACGTGGCGGAGGGGCGGGGCTCGTCCACCACGGCCCACGAGGGCGACGGCATGTGGATGAGAATGAGTCCCATCAACGCAAGCACTGAGTTCTGAAACGCGGGCTGAAGACCGTTCCAACTCTCGGAACGCCACATCTGAAACCACTCGCCGCCGATAGTGATGAAGCCTCCCATGAAGAGGATGACGAGCATGACGAGGCCAATCGACGCCATGCGCCGCGGCGCTTTGAACGTCCGTGAGCTCCAGGAGGTTATCCAGAGGACCGTGGCGTAGAACAGGACCAGCGCCGCGGCCGACTCCCAGAGGATGATGCCAATGTATGCCGCGGTCTGCACCCCGCTTGCGGTAATGGCCCGCCACATCACGTCCGGGTCAAGCGATGTTCCCGGCTCCGCCCCAAAATTGGTCGTATCCATCGCGAGCACATACCGCACGAACTCGAGGTTGGTCCCAAAATCGGAGATGTTGCCGAAAGCCACGAGCAGAATATAGAGACCGTTGATCGCGGTTATGGCGGCGCACGCGAACGGCAGACTTCCAAGTGCTGGTGGTCCGCTTTCTGCAACTCGAGCGGGTCGGGCGGCTTCCACGGAGACCTCTGCAGCCGATGTTGGTGTCGATGCCGAAGCCATGATTAGTCGATTCCTTTCCCCCTCGCGTGCGGGACACAAGAGCGAGGTAGACTTTTCCATCAAGCATCGCGATGGCGTCGTACCGGGTCACTCCGAGTCCGACGACGGTCTCCCGCACGCGGCAGAACTCCATTCAGAGTAGAGTTTAGGAATTGAGACCACCTTGGCGCGTGCGCTTTCAGGGCGGTTGTCCTCGACGCCTCGCGCGTTTGCAATCAGGAGCCCCACATGACTGACCTAACTGCGATCGACCCCGCTGCCGATGCGGCAGACAACCCAGACGGTGCGCCCTCTCCAGAAGCCGTCGGTGATGACGGACCAACGTTTGAACAGCTGGGACTCAGCCCTGCGCTCTTGAAGTCGATCAAGGACGTCGGGTACGAAGCTCCCACGCCCATCCAGATCGAGGTTCTCCCGACGCTCCTCGCCGGCCGAGACGTCATTGCCCAGGCGCAGACCGGCTCCGGCAAGACGGCCGCGTTTGGCTTGCCGATCATCGAGGCCATCGATCCCAAGCAGCGCTCAGTGCAGGCGTTGATCCTGGCGCCCACGCGCGAACTGGCAATCCAGGTTGCGGAGGCGCTCCACAAGTACGGCCGCCACAAGGACGTCGAGACGTTACCCATTTATGGCGGCCAGCCCTATGAGCGGCAGTTCCGCGGTCTCCAGCGCGGAGTGCAGATCGTCGTCGGCACGCCAGGGCGAGTCATGGATCACATGCGCTGTGGCACGCTGACCTTGGACAACATCCGCTTCTTCATTCTAGACGAGGCAGACGAGATGCTCGACATGGGGTTCATCGAGGACATCGAGTGGATCCTCGAGCAGGCTCCGTCAGAACGGCAAATGGCGCTGTTCTCGGCCACCATGCCGCCCCGGATCGCCGCCTTGGCCTCGCGGTACATGCACGACGCGCAACGGATCACGGTCGCTGGGAAAGAGATGACGGTGCCGCAGGTCCGGCAGTCGTCGTACGAGGTGCCTCGCGCCCGCAGAGTCGACGCCCTGACGCGCATTCTTGATGCAGAGACCCCGCAGTCGGCAATGATCTTCTGTCGCACCAAGGCCGGCGTAGACGAGCTGGGCGAGGCGCTCATGGCTCGTGGCTACGGGGTAGAGACGATCCACGGCGACCTTTCTCAGGCGCAACGCGACCGGGTCATGCGGCGTTTCCGGAGCGGCCAGGCCGAAGTGCTGATCGCCACCGACGTCGCCGCGCGAGGCCTCGACATCCCCGATGTCTCGCACGTCATCAATTACGACATTCCGGAGAGCGCCGAGGCCTACGTCCACCGCATCGGACGTACCGGGCGCGCCGGGCGCGCCGGCGAGGCGATTACGCTCATCACGCCGCGGGAGGTGCGCTGGCTGCGCCAGATCGAGCGCACCACGCGCGCCCGCATCGAGCCGCGCCGACTGCCGACGCTGGCCGACGTCGCCGAGCGTCGCCGTGACGCGCTTAAGCAACAAGTCCGCGCCGTTCTCGACGCTCAGGACGACGGCTACGCGGGATACCTCGACACCATCAATGACCTTGCCGACGAGCACGACGCCGCCGAGATCGCCGCGGCCATCCTCAAGCTTTACGCGGAGGAGACCGGCCGCACGACCACACCCGAGCAACAAGAGAATGACATCGCCACGTTCGCCGCCGTGGCGCCGCCCGCCCGCGGCCCGCGAGGCGAGGCCGGGATGGTGCGTTTGTTCATCAACGTTGGCCGCAATCAGGGTGCGCGCCCTCAAGATTTTGTCGGCGCCATCGCCAACGAGGCCGGAATCCCGGGACGCGCCATCGGCGCTATCGACATTTTCGACGACTACACCTTCGTCGATATCCCGCGCGAGTTCGTCGATCGTGTCCTGGCGGCGATGCGCGGCGCCAAGATCAAGGGACGGCCAGTCAACGCCGAGGTCGCGCGGCTGGACGGCGTTCCTGGCCCTCGCGATCGCGGTGGGAGGCCTCCAGGTCAATCAGGCAGGCCGCCATTCGTCGGAGGCGGGCGGGTCAATAGGGACGGCGATGGCCGGCCTCCTCGCCGCTTCGAGCGCTCAGACCGTCGGGAGCGGGGCGGCTCGCCGCGCTTCCGGACACGCCGCGACGACTAGTATGGAGCTCCAGCGGCCACCTATATATGGGCTCGGCGCCGCTCGGGCCACGAAGGAGGACACGGCTTTGCTCGGGCCGATAATTCACTGGCAGGCCCATTCATTCTTGCGCCCCTCTTTCCACATCCACGCGGTTGCCAGGGCCTGCGCTTCGGGATCGTAGATATCGCGGTCGCCATAGGGCGTCGTGTTCCACGTTGATTTGAGGAATTGGAAGAGCCCGTAATACGGCCCACTGCGATTCACCGCGCAGGGATCGAGCGCCGATTCGCAGCGGGCCACGCGGATCATCGCGTTCTCTGACTGACCGAATTTCTTGGCCGCGTGGCCGATGAAGTCGAGGATCTCCTGCTCGCTGTGGCGGACGGTGCATCCCCCATCCGACGCGTCCTTGTTCCTGGACCTGTCCTTTTTCTTGTTCTTGGATTTGTTCTTTTTCTTGTTCTTGTCTCGAAAGTTCCTAGTTCGCTTTCGGGAGAGGATCTCACCGGCTGAGACCGCGCCAGCCGCAGTCGCGAAAAGGACGCCAAAAGCAACACGGCGCGAGCGCACGGCAGTCAGCGCTCGCGAAGCAGCGTCAAGAATCTCAGGAGGCATGCCCATCCCCTCTCTCGCGTACTGACTCAGCTCGATGGAAGAGTCAGCGCGTTGGCGGGTCGTTTACGGGGCACGACCTCAGTATACCGTTGGTCGCCAATCAGAGCTCCATCACCATCGGCAGGATCATCGGTCGCTGCTTCGTCTTCCGGAACAGCGATCGCGCGGTGATCCCCTTGGCCTGGGACACCAGGTAGCCGACCTCAGGCTCCCCTTCCGGACGCCGCTCCAGCCACCGCTTCAACTCCTGCTCGGCCTGCCGGATCGGTCCCGCCAGAGCTTCCATACTCAGTCCCTTGGTCACGAACTCGGGACCGGCAATGAGTTTGCCGTCCTCCGCGTCGACGATGATCGTAATTGTGACCAGCCCTTCAGAGATGAGATCGTCGCGGGTGCGCAACCGCACTTTGCCCGGCTCGAAGTCACCGAGACGATCGACAAAGACCGATCCGGAAGGCGCGCGGCCACGCACCGCCCCTCTCCCGTCTTCGAAGTCAACGATGCTGCCGATCTCGGTCATCAGGATGCGGTCTTCCGGGATACCGATTGAGCGGGCAAGATTCCGGTAAAGCGCCATGTGCCGGTACTCACCGTGGATCGGGACCGCGTGGACCGGCCGCACGAGCTCCAGCATCTTCTGGAGCTCATCCCGGGCCGCGTGGCCGGAGACGTGCACCCGTCCTTCAGTGGAACTAAAGACGACGTTGGCGCCGCGCCGGAAGAGGTTGTCGATCGTCTCGGAGACCGTCTCTTCGTTCCCCGGCACTGGAGTCGCCGAGATCAGGACAACATCACCCGCTCCGATCTGGATTTTCTGATGCTCGTCCGCGGCGATGCGAGCCAGCGCCGCCGCTGCCTCGCCCTGGCTGCCGGTCACGACTAACACTCGCTGCTGCGGAGGCAACTGCAAGAGGTCGTTGAGTGGCAGCAGTACCCCTTCCGGGGGATCGAGATACCCCAGCTGGAGGGCAGTGCGGACATTCTGCTCCATCGAGCGCCCGGCTACCGCCACCTTCTTGCCGTACTTTTCCGCGGCCTTCAGCACCATGAAGACGCGGCTGATGTTGGAAGCGAACGTCGCGATCAAGGTCTGCCCCGTGGCGTCCCGGATCACGCGATCGAGGGTCTCCATCACCACACGCTCCGACGGCGTGTGGCCCGGCGTCTCGACCCGGGTCGTATCCGAAAACAGCGCCAGGACACCCCGATCACCTAACTCCCGCAACCGTGCCTCGTCAGTCGGCTCGCCCATGACCGGAGTCGGATCGAACTTGAAGTCGCCGGTGTTGATGATCGTGCCGGCCGGAGTGTGGACCGCAATGGCGAACGAAGCGGGGATCGTGTGCGTCACGTTGATGAACTCGAGCTCGAGATCGCCGAGGCGGACGCGCTCCCGGGACTCCATGGGATGCAGCTCAACCTTCTCGTCGAGCCGCGCCTCGCGGAGTTTGTTTTCAGCAAATCCCATCGCCAGCGGAGAACCATAGACCGGGATCTTTCCGATCCCCTCCAACTGAGGAATCACGTACGGCAGCGCACCGATGTGATCTTCATGGCCGTGAGTAATGGCGATGCCCCGAAGTTTCGACAGGCGATTCTTCACGTACCGAATGTCCGGGATGATGAGATCGATTCCTCGCTCCCACTCCTCGGGGAACTTGCCACCCGCGTCAATGAGCACCAGGTCATCGCCATACTCGACGGCCATCATGCTCTTGCCGATCTCCCCGATACCTCCGAGCGGAACAACGCGGAGCCTGCCGTCCGCGCCTTCATCGGCGCTCGGACCGCCCGCCTCGCGGCCGCTTCGCGGGTGCTGTGGCGCCGAGGGAGCGTGACTCTGCCGTCCCGGTCTGGCACGCGACGGCCCCTGGGAGTCTCGTCGTGGACGCCGTCCGGGCCGAGGCCGAGGCGGTCGCTGCCCGGGAGTACGCGAGGATTCCGACTGATCTTCACCCTGATTGCCGTCCTGCGCCCGCGCCTGCCGCTGGCGTCCGTCGGTTGCTTCTGTACCCTGTCGCGAATTCGTCACGTGTCGCCTTTCCCTGGACGCTGGGTGTGTTGTGATCCCGGCGCCTTATCCATGATCAATTCAATCTCGTGGCCAAAAATCGGGTCCGGACGCGTGTGCGGCGGCTCGGCCGGTTCGACGTGCACGATGACCTGCGTGTCCGGACCGACTTCGTGCCGGATCGCGTCTTCCACGCCGGTTGCCACTTCATGCGCGTGCTTGACGGTGAGGTCTGGATCGACCGTGACATGGACCTCAACCCAGTTCCGTCCGCCGGAGGAGCGGATCCGCAGGTTGTGGGCGGTGATGGCGCCCGGAGCGGCGACGATAGCCGACAGCAGCGTCCTGGGATCAACATCCGTTGCCGCATCTGTAAGCACAAGTGATGCCTCGCGCAGGATCCCCCATGCCGCCCAAGCCACCATGGCTGCGACGATCAAAGACACCGCCGCGTCGGCGCCCTTCAACCCCAGGCGCTCCCCGAGAAGACCCAGAATGACCGCCGCGGAGACGAGCACGTCCGATCCGGTATGGCGCGAATCCGCTTCCAGGAGATCACTGCGCAGACTCCGCGCGGCGCGGCGCTCCCAAATTGTCACGCCGGCGTTGACAGCCATCGTCCCGAGCATCACCCCGAACGACAGCCGTGTCACCTCGGGCGCATCCCCCGCCTGCCAGCGGCTAACGGCTGACTGGACGATCTCGAACACGCCGACCGCCATGAGGGCGCCAATCGCCATTGAAGCCAGGGTCTCGTACCGGCCATGACCGAAATGATGCTCGCGGTCCGGCGGACGCGTCGCCACGGCGATGCCGACGATGCCAACCACGTTTGCGAAGGCATCGAGCAGCGAGTGGAAGCCATCGGCCGACATCGCCACCGACCCGCTGATGAACCCGTAGCCAAGCTTTGCCACGGCCACGACGAGGTTCAGCGCGAGCACCAGCGAAAGAATGCGGCGAATCTGCTTTCCGCGTCCCGCGGGCTCCTGGCCTGCATCCGCCCCGGCTACCTGAGGCGATATTTGCTCCCCTACTCGGGACACCGGAGAGGTTTCCAACCTCGGCCCCATCTCGCTACAAGTGTATCCCTACCACGTCTCGGGGCTGTCATGCGTGCACCGATGGCAGACTCTTGGGACCACGCTCCGTCACTGCCAGCTCCCAACGGTGTACTTCACCATCCGCCAGCAATCCATCTCACGACGAGCGCGAGGAGCACGAGCAGGACCACGGCCGCGGTGCATCCAACGGCTAATGCGCTGCCCGTGCCGACCGTGTCGGGCGCTGCGGCATCCTGCTGGGCCTCACCCTGACCTTCCGCTTCTCCGTCTGCTTCGTGGTCACTCACCACGCGGGGAAACGTTCGGCGTCAAGGGCCGACCGCCAGGGGATCGCCCGGGCCAGGCGGTCCGAAGAGAAAGAACGTGTCGAAGAGCCACGAGCCGTTCTCGAACACGAAGTCGACCCGTTGCGGGAGCGGATCACCCGCCAGCGAGATCTCCACGTATGCCCAGGCATGCTCAGGATCGATCAGGTTGACCGGACCAATCCTTTCGAACGAGAGCGGCGTGGACATGAATAAGCGCAGCTGACGAGCGAACTCTTCGATGGGCCCGATGAACGCAATCTCCTGGACGACCTGATCGCTGTGCAATGCCAGGAAGCGAGCCGGATCTCCCGTTGCCCAGCAGCCGTTGGCCTGACGCAGGAGGCTATCGATACCCTCTTCCGCATCCGCACCCTCGCTGAGACCCTCCTGTGCCGCAACGCCGGTCGCGATGTCCGCCAGGGCGACCGGTGTGGCGACCGGGTCGGTCGGGAACCCGGGGACAAGCGTGTCGATCAGCGACCGCGGCGAGACCGCACAGGCTTCGAAGCCTCCAAGAGGCCGCGTCGTCAGGAGCGTGAGCCGCTCGGTGCAGGAATCGGTTATTGGGGTCAACGTCAGTCGATCGTCCGTCTGCCGCCATGCGTAGGTCGCCGGCTCTCCACTGTCGGCGGTGATATCGCACCCAATCAGACCGCTCCACTCATTGAACGTGAGTGTCGCCTCGGCGGCATCAAACGTCCCCGTAACCACCTCGCCCACGTCCTGCCGGGCCAGGCTGTACGTCCCATCGCCGTTGAAGGTGACGTTCCATAGACCCGCGAGAGCGGGCCCTCCAGCCAGGTTCGCCGGGATGTCCCCCCTGGTGATCGTCACCGTGAAAACCCCGGAAATTGGCTGGGTTTCCGGGTCATCCTGAAAGAGCGCGAGGGCCGGCGTCGCGAGGGCCAGCATGGTGAGTAGCGCTACTACCGCGGCTAAGGCTTCCGCGTTTGGCCATGCAGGCCGGTGAAAGGGTCTCCGCCTCATGATCGGCAACTCCTGACGGTGTCGGCCGGCACCGAGTCGCCGATCCACGGCGGCAGATGACACGGGCGGACGATGCGAACATGCTGATTAGACGGCAGCGAGGACAGGTTCGGCAAGCATGGCGGACACGAAACAGCATGACATGCCGGATCGGTAGCTTCGTCATCGACCGTGGTACGCTCACCGGGAAGCCATGAGATCTCATGAATGCGCGTTGTCGAGCGCACACCAGATGGATGGTAGCCGGGGACGACAACTCGCTCGGCGTTCCGCAAGCGGCAGTGATGCGAGCCACCTGCCACTCGGCGATCCGGGGGAACGAATGACCGTTGTCCGATCACGCTTCCCAGGGCGACGCGGCTTCAACAGTCGCCATCCTGGAATGCGAGCGCTCACGCTGCTCATCATCTCGGCGCTCCTCGTCGCCGTGCTTCCTCCATCCGCGAGCCAGGCCGAGGGAGAGGCAATTCCGGTGGGAGAGTTCCGGTTGCTGGAACCGGTCGAAGACATGCTCAGCGCGTCGTCGTGGGTCATGGCTACGGGCCAGGATCCCCGTCTTCTCGATATTCCGACCGGCGGCCGCGCCAGAGAGGTCGACTGGACCGGTTACGGAGTCGTTCCCGGCGGCTCCAGGAGCGGGGCCGCGATGGCCCCCCAGGTACCGTTTCGTTCAGCCGCTCCCGCGTTCAGCCGGAACCAGATCGTGACGCGCCAGCTCGGCCTCTTTCCGCTCAACACGGAGCCACATATCGCTGTCAACCCGCTCGACCCCGAGCATCTCGTTCTCGGCGCCATCGACTACAACTTCCCGGCGATGTCGTCATACGTCTCATTCGACGGCGGAGAAACCTGGGAGGGCCCCAACCAACTGCGCTATTTCCCGGAAGATTTCGGCGCCGCCGGCGACCCAGTGGTGGCCTTTGACCGGGACGGCAACGTCTACATGATCTCCATCTCGCTTGGGTTCGAAGAGTTCCGGCTAGGGAGCTTGGTCTCGGCGGTCGATATCTCCAGCATCGTCATCTCCAAGTCCGAGGACGATGGCCTGACCTGGGGCCAGGCCGTCTCCACCGCTCGCTCGACCGTGGAGACAACCTCGTTTCCAGACGAATCCGGACGCGAGCGAGGTGAAGTCGCGGCGGAATTCCTCGACAAACCATGGATCGCTATTGGGCCGGATCCCGCGGACCCCGAGCGCGACATCATCTATGTCGCCTATACGTAGTTCAAGACGCGGTACACCACCCTCTACGCGGACGAGCTGCCATTTCTCACCTCACCGATCACAGAGACGACGATCCGCCTCGTCCGCTCCACTGACGGTGGCGCAACCTGGAGCGATCCGATCGGCGTAAGCCCGACCGTCTTCCAGGCCGAAGGCGCCAGCGAAGAGGGAGAAGCGGGAGTCTCCGCTTCTGGCGCCCAGACGGACGACGGAGAGATCAACCAGCAGGCGCAACAGGAAGGCGTGGAAGCCGGCAATGAAGCCGATCAGACCGTCCAGGGGCCGCAACCGGCGGTGATGGCGGACGGCACGGTGGTGGTCGCCTATCTCGACACCACGCTCGACGGTGTGCAGGAGGGTCTCGCCACAATCATGGTGACGCTTTCCGAGGATGGCGGCCGCACCTTCGAGGAGCCGGTCCAGGCCGGGGTCTTCCGCGAGATCCACTTCCGTCCCCGAAACTCGTTTTTCCGCTGGTGGGGCGCCGCGTTCCCGCAGTTGACCGTTGGACCGAACGAGGAGATCTACGTCGCGGTCACCGCCAAACCCGGTGACAAGCCGACCGACGACGGCGATATTTTTTTGCTGCGGTCGCTGGACAAAGGGGAAAACTGGGAAACGCCGGTACGTATCAACGCCGACGACACTGACCGCATCCAGTTCTTCCCCGCGATTGACGTCTCGGCAGATGGAAAGTTGCACGCCATGTGGGGCGATATGCGCGACGATCCTCAGGAGGCACGCTTCCACATCTACTACTCTGAGTCCGATGACCAGGGCGAGACGTGGGGATTCGTCGACGAACAACTTGATCTCAACGTTCCGGAAACGCGAGTAACCGACTTCCCATCCAACTCCTTGCGTGGCTTTCCCGGGGGGCGCTTCCTGGGGGACTACTTCGCGCTGGCGGCAAGCGAAGACGACGTCTACCTCGTCTGGGCAGACACGCGGCTCGGTGAGTTCGCTGGACCGAACCAGCAGATCGGATTTGCGCGCACGCGTGCCATCGCCCCGCCATCCCTCTTCCTGAATCCGCCGAGTGGCGACGCGGGGCGCGACGTGGCCATCCAGGGGTTCGGGTTCCAGCCTGATTCCGAAATTACCATCGACGTCGGGGGCATCACCATCACGAATCTGCGCTCCAATGAGCGAGGCGAGTTCCAAACCAATGTCTATATGCCTGTCACAGGCGAGGGCGCGCGCAATGTGACCGCCTACGACGAGACTGGCAACACGGCGACCGCATCCTTCTTTACCGAGTTCGGGTTTGATTCGATCGCGCGGGAGCTCTCGGACCTTCGGGACGACCTTGCTGTCGGCGCGGCGACACCTGTTGCGGAGCCGAATGAGGTTCCGTAAGGCGTGCTCGCGGCGCCGTGGCCGCGCCGCCGGAGGACCATCCATGACGACAGATCGTGTCCCGGACGCTGAAGCGACGACAGCAGATGGTGTCATCCCGAGGAACGTGGACGAGGGATCTCGGCAAGTAGTTGCGGATGGACGCGGAACGCCGAGATTCCTCGCTGGTGCTCAGAATGACACCAAGGGTGTGATGCGCTCTTACCCCGCAATGCCGGGCGGAATCTCGCGACGTCAACTTGTGCAAGGAGCCGCCGGTCTCGGTTTGGCGGCTGCCCTCACCGGTACCGGTGTCCGCGCGGCGGTTGCCCGCGCCGCGGTTCAGGAGTCCGGGGGAGTGGGCCCTGCCGCGGAGCGGTTGATCTTCTCGGCGTTCAACGTCGATCAGGCGCCAATCGAGATCACTCAGGACAAGATGGATCTCTACCTCTATGGTCTCAAGGCCGCGGGGGCGGAAGAGTTGGCCGACGCCGAGGGCGTGCGCGTCATCCAGGCACCCGCGTCAACGCTTTCTCTGATCCTCAACCCTGCCCCCGCGCGCGAGGGAGAGCTGAATCCCTTCGCGATCCGTGAGATCCGGCAGGCCGTGCAATATCTCGTCGACCGTGAGTTCATCGCCGGCGATATCTACGGTGGCCGGGCGGTGCCGATGGTTAGCCACGTCAGTCCACTCGACTATGACGAGCTGACGGTCTTCGAGACCGTGCGACGCTCGGGTATCCGCTACGATCCGGAGCTCGCCAATGCGCTCATCGCCGAACAGATGGAGGCGGCCGGAGCCAGCATTGATGGGGGGTCCTGGTCGTTCGAGGGCCGGCCGGTCACGCTCAAGATCATCGTTCGCGTCGAGGACGAGCGGCGCGATGTCGGCGACCTGTTCCGAGCGGCGCTGGAGGGCGCCGGGTTCCAGGTGCAGCCGATCTACCAGCCGTTTGGTCCCGCCACGCTGGCGGTCTATGCCAGCGATCCGCTGACATTTCAATGGCACGCCTACACCGAGGGTTGGAGCCGAACCGCGCCCGATCGCTACGACTTTGGCACGATCAATCAGATGTACGCACCATGGCTTGGCAATATGCCCGGGTGGCTGGAGACCGGATTCTGGCAGTACGAGAACGAAGAGCTGGATCAGATCGGTCAACGGCTCTATCGCGGAGAGTTCGGCAGCAAGGAGGAGCGCGACGAGATCTATCGCACGATGACCGGGATGGGTCTCGGGGAAAGCGTCCGCCTCTGGCTAGCCACCGCGCTCCAGAGCTTCCCCGCGAGGGAAGAACTGGAAAACCTGAACATCGACATTGTGGGCGGTCCCAAGTCGGCGTTGAGCCTGCGCGAAGCCAGCGTTACTGGCTCCGACGAGATCCGCGTCGGAAACCTGTGGGTCTGGACCGATCGCACGATCTGGAATCCGGTTGGTGGGTTCGGTGACGCCTACTCGATCGACATCTTCAAGAATCTCGTCGACGCACCGGTCATCAGCCATCCCTTCAGCGGTCTGCCGATCCCCTTCCGGGCCGGCTTCGAGCCCGAGACCGCCGGGCCAGACGGCACCCTGGAGGTTCCCGAGGACGCCCTGCTGTGGGACGCCGCGGCGGATGCCTGGACGCCGGTTGGCGCCGGCGTTACGGCGGTCAGCAAAGTCACCTACGACTTCAGCAAGTACTTTCAGGCGCCGTTCCACCATGGTCCGCAAATCACCCCGGCCGACCTCATCTATTCGATCTTCCAGGCCTGGGAGAATGCGTACGACGAGGAACGGATCCAGATCGAAACAGCGTTGGGGATTACCGCCCGTCCATTCCTGGAAACGTTCAAGGGCTTCCGCCTGCTCGATGACGACCGCCTGGAGACCTACGTGGACTTCTGGCACTTCGAGCCGTCCTACATCGCGTCCTATGCGGTCGCCGGCGGCGTCGGCACGCCGTGGGAATTGCTCTACGCCATGGACGACGTCGTCTTCGAGGAGCGGCGCGGGGCATATTCGGACACCACCGCGGCGCGCTTCAGCGTGCCGTGGCTCAGCCTCGTCACCGAAACCGACGCCCGGCAGGTAATCCGTACCCTGCGCCGCTTTCTCGGCGACGAGTCATTCCCCGAGACCATCTTCAATCTGAATGGCCGCACCCTCGTGACGGTCGACGAGGCGAAGGCTCGCTATCAAGCCTGTATCGACTGGTTCGAGCGGACCAATTTGCTGGTGATCTCGAACGGGCCGTTCTTCCTGACCCGCTACGACCCGCCAGCCCAGTTCGCGCAAGCTGATGCATTCCGCGCCGAAGGCTACCCCTTCAAGCCGGGAGACTGGGAGTTTGGAGAGCCGCCGGCGCTAGCCCTCGACGCCGAACCGCCGCCGCCCGCGGCGCTTGGCGATGCCATCTCGTTCCCGGTCACGGTCGAAGGTCCCGGAGTTCTCTCGCTTCGCTACGCCCTCGTCGATCCGAGCGCGGCCGATCCCGAGACCACCATCGTGGCCAGCGGTGAAGCCGCCGGCTCTGACGGCTCGTTCGCCATCGACATCACTCCGGACGTCACCTCATTGCTCTTCCCGAGCGTCTACCAGCTCTTTCTACTTGCCTCCAGCGACCAGCTCGCGCGGGTCACGGAGCGGGTCATCGACCTGCCGATTGGGGTCTAGTAAAGGCTCCGCGCACCTGTGGCCGGTACGGTTCGCCAACTCGCACTACGGGCGCTGTCGCTCCTGGCGGTGCTGCTCGCCGTGCTCGTGTTGCTCGTCGTGGTGCTCGGCGCGACCGGGTTTTCCGACAACCTGCTGCGAGCCCAGGTCAGCGAAGACGTACGCGCCATGCGACAGTCGCTCTCCCAGACTATCCGCGACCCGGCTGAACTGGAGCGCACCATTGAGGCCCGGCGCTCGGAGTTGGAATCGTTCTACGGGCTCGATGAGCCGTGGTACACCCGCCTGCCGGCCGCGGTCGTTCGCGTCCTGCGGCTCGACCTCGGCGAATCACGCTCGTTACGCACCGCCTCTGGATCGCGCGACGTCGGCGCCATCGTGCTCGAGCGACTGCCCTTCACCGTTCTCCTGCTGACGACGTCGTCGCTGATCACGGCGGCGGCGGGATTGCTCATTGGCGTACGTATGGCGACCCGCGTTGGCACTCCCCTCGATAAGGCTGTCGCCTATTTCGCGGCCATCTCGTTTGCCATTCCAGGATGGTGGCTCGGCATCCTCTTCATCCTGCTGTTCGCGTTTCAGCTCAACTGGCTTCCCGCGGGCGGCATGTTCTCGACGCCGCCGCCGCAAGCAACGTGGCCACGGTTGCTCGATCTCGGTAAACACGCGCTGCTGCCGATTATCACGTTGGTCACCGTCAGCGTAGGTCCATACATCTACACCGTGCGCACGATGACGATGACCGTTGCCCAGGAAGATCATGTCGCGCTGGCCCGGGCGAAAGGGCTACCCGAAGGCCAGGTCTTGCGGCGGCACATCCTCCGCGTTGCGGCGCCGCCGATCGTCACCGGACTGGTGCTGGGACTGGCTGGCTCGCTCTCTGGATCGATCCTCGTCGAAACCATCTTCAACTGGCAGGGCATGGGTCAGCTCTATTTCCAGGCGATTGGCTCTCTCGACGAGGCGGTGATCGTAGCCTTGACGTTCATCTTCACCCTGCTGTACGTCGTCCTGCGCTTTTTCCTCGACGTCCTCTACACCATTCTCGATCCTCGCGTCCGCTATGCCTGACCCGCGATGAGCGAAGACACCTACCCGGAGCCACCCCGGCTCGCTCCGGGCGTTGCCATGCAACAACCGGCGGCAATCGTTGTCGACCAATCGGCGGTCGAGGCGGCAAGCGAGATTGAAGCAACGGGCGACGCATCTCCCCCGAGCGCGCTGCGCCTCTTTCTCGGCAGCCCCAGCGGACGCGCCGGTCTGGCACTCTTCGTCCTCATGCTCCTCGTGTCTATCTGGGTGCTGCTCACCTATCCCCTCGACTTCGGATCGGCGCAGTGGAGCAACCCGGCGTACTGGGCGAACAATCCGCGCAACGCACCGCCAGCCTGGTCGACCGCATTCAGCGGCCAGGCGGCGGTACCACAGACCGTCGTCGATATCGATCAACCCACGGAGACAACGACCATCCCCGCGGGTGAAGTGCGCCTCTTCTCCGCTCCGGTCGACTTCACTTATGACCGCGAGCCAACCTCTCTGATCCTGACCCTCAACGGGGTCACCTTCGCGTCTCGAGCCCCCGCGATTCTCGTCAGCCTGAACCGACCCGACGGCGGCCAAATTCGTCTCGCTAGCGTTCCCCTACGCGGTCCCCGGCCCGGTGAGACCGCGCCGTATCGCCGCTTCTACGACGTTCCAGAGCGGATCTCACTGGGCGACCAACCGGCGGCCGCCGACGCTATCGCGCGCTTTTACGCCGATCGCTATCCGGATGCCATGCTGCCGGCCAATATCGAGTCGGTTCTTCCCGCGGCGCTCTTTGGAATCCCCGCTGCCGATGGCTCCGGGCGCATCGAGCCATTGCACGGTGACTATCGGATCGACGTGCAGACCGTGGTGGCCAATCCGGAAGACGAAATCGCAGCGATGCGGGTCACCTTGGGGGGCACGGTTTTCGGGATCATGGGGACAGACGGTCTCGGCCGTGATCTCTGGCAGGGGCTCCTCTACGGGTTTCCTGTGGCGCTCCTCATCGCCACGTTGACCGCGCTGCTTTCGACGCTCATCGGCGCCTCGTTGGGGATTCTCAGCGGCTTCGCCGGCGGCATCACTGATTCACTCATTCAGCGCGCCTCGGACATCATCTCGAACGTGCCGACTCTACCCTTGCTGATCTTCATCGTCTCGATCCTCGGCCGCCATCTTTGGTTGATCATGCTGGTTCTGGTCGCCTTCTCGTGGCCCGGTCTGACTATTCTCGTCCGCTCGATGGTCCTGCAGCTTCGCGAGGGGCAATTAGTCGAAGCCGCGCGCGCTATCGGCGCATCGCGGCGCCGCATCATGCAGAGGCACGTCTTTCCGCAGGTGGCGCCCTTCATCGTGGCGCAGATGATCTTTTTCGCGCCGGGCGCCATTCTGGCCGAAGCATCGCTGTCGTTCCTTGGCCTGGGTGATCCCTCGATCCCAACCTGGGGCCAGATGCTGGAAGCCGGATTCCGCACCGGCGCCCTGTATGTCGGCTACTGGTGGTGGGTGCTTCCTCCCGGCATCCTGATCGTCATCACGGCGCTGGCTTTCATGCTGCTCGCCCTCGCGCTCGAACCGGTGGTCGATCCTCGCCTCCGACGCTCGACCTGATTCCCGACCTCGTACGGCATCCATGTAATCACCGCGCCGAGCGGCTGCGGGCCATCCCGCCACCTGATGCGCGTTATGGAAGGCCGCGAAGGCTGCAAAGAATGCAAAGGCTACGAGAGGTAGGGCGGGGACCGGTCGCGGCCGAGGCGCGGAGCCGGCGCTCATCACCCGGATCTCGTCTCACTGGGTCGGTTCTGCACGAAAGCGATTGATAGCAACACTGACGGGTCAGCGCGATATCAGGAAAGCGGCGTGAATACCACGGTTGCGGTTGGAGACGGTATCGACACCGGTGGTGGGGGCCGCGTCGGCACGAGTGCCGGCGGCGTCATCTCTGGGTCACGCGTTGCGCTCGGGGCCCGACGCGCGATCAGCCAGAGGATTCCGACGAGGAGCGCCGATCCGATGGCGACGACAGCGGCGCCGAGAAACTCGCGCCGGGTGGATTCCCGTGGATCGGTCACCCCTTGTCGCCTGTGGTTCTAGACGAGGTATCGACCGTCACGCATGAATGGCTCACCGTCGACCTCCACCGAGCCGCCCTCACGCAAATCGCAAATGAGATCCCAGTGGATGGCCGATTGGTTGTGGCTCCCGGTCTCCGGGTACCCGGCCCCGAGCGCCATGTGCACGGTGCCGCCGATCTTCTCATCGAACAGGATGTTCTTGGTGAACCGCGTGATGTCGAAGTTCGTCCCGAACGCGAGCTCACCGAGCGTACGCGCGCCGGGGTCCGCCTCGAGAGTCTCCAGCAGATATCCCTCGCCCCGGCCGGCGCACGCATCCACCACACGTCCAGCCGCGAAGCGGAGGCGAACGTCGTGAATCTCTCGCCCATCGACCACCACAGGATATGAGAAACGGATATGACCTTCCGTGGCATCCTCAATCGGGCCGGTGAAGATCTCCCCGTCCGGGAAGTTATTGGTCCCGTCGCAGTTGATCCAGACGCGGTCGGCCACCGAGAGGCGGAGATCGGTGTCCGGTCCCCGAAGATGGATTTCCCGCTTGCTGGCTAGCCAGTCGATGAGCCGCTGCTGCATCGCGCCCTGTTGGCGCCAGGCGGCTGCCGGGTCGTCCACCGCCACCTTGCAGGCGTCGAAGACGAACGCGGTGAACTCTGGTGTCGACATCTCCGCGTCCTGGGCATATGCATTCGTCGGCCAAAGCGTTAGTGTCCAGCGAGATTCACCGGCGGCCGCGCGCTCCATCATGGTCTTTAGCAACTCACCCTGACTTCGCTTTCTGACAATCTGACGATCCGGATCTATGCCGGAAAGGGCTTTGGTGTTCTCCTCACCCAGCACGCGGATGAACACGTCTGCCTGGCCGCGCGCCCAGCGCTCAACAGGAGAAATCCAGGTGATCTGCTCGTCCGAGCCCTGCTCGAGGAGAACATGGTTCAGCTCGCCCAGGCGAGGAATCATCACCGGTAGGCCGCCGGCGGTCAGCGTTTCACGGTAGATCTCGGCCAGGAGCGGCCTGGCGGAAACGTCACCTTCGATGCACACCACGTCGCCCGGCTGCACGCCCGTCGAGTACGTCACGAGCGTTCGGGCCCACGCGGTGATGCGGGGATCAGTCATTCAGGAAGCTCCCGGTGCATGAAATCGCGCGCCCAGTCATAGTGCCCGGCGCCGCGCCGGTTTATACCATCATCGTCGCAAGGGCTACTGCGCGGGCTGGAGGATCTCGATCGCCGCCACGATGGGCTCGCCCTC
>JAHWJF010000136.1:0-5798 GCA_019348515.1 Chloroflexota bacterium
GTCGACGCCGAGCGCATCACGATGCCATTCGACTTGACCGCGCCCGATTCCAAGCACGGCGCGCCCACCGGAGAGGCGGTCGAGGGTGGCGACTGATGCGGCGAGCAGATTCGGGTGGCGGGGATACGGACTCGTAACACTCGTACCGAGCGTGGTGGTGTCTGTAACGCCCGCAATCGCGCTGAGGACGGCGAAGGCGTCCCAGCCTTCCGGATCCTCACTGACCCAGATGGCGTCGATACCACCGGCGTCGGCCGCCACCGCAACCTGAAGTGTGCGCCGCGGAGCTTCTCCGTCACGGTCTCGCGCCCAGGGGTGATGGCTGAAATCGAGGGTGAATCGCATCCGCGAACGGCGCGCTTATAGTGTCATCCTGAGCCCACAGGCGAAGGATCTCGTGCTTTCGACGCGAATCCTCGCGAAGAACGAGATCCTTCGCTAGCGCTCAGGATGACACCGGTTTTGACCTGCTCCAGCAGCAGTCGTTCGCATGGCGCTCCCATCACTCCGGCCGGTAGTAGAGGAGCACCCCACCGCCCCGCTCATCCCCCTGCCGCACCACAACCCCGTGGCGGTCATCGTGCATGGCGTAGGGATCGCCGCGGTCGAGTTGCGCGGCGACGTCCTCGGTGACGATCGTCGCGTAGAGGTCGTGCCGCGGACATTCCCAGATACCGGGATAGTCCGCCAGCGGTCTCATGCGGTGCCGATCGCGGGGATGGGTGCGGCCAATATCGCAGAGTGGATTCGGTCCGGAGGATTGTTGCGCTTCCATAGACGTTGTGGTCGCCCCCAAGCGGACGACGCGCTTGCCGCCATCGCCCCTGCACAATCGCGCCGGCATACGGAGCATGACCGGCGGAACCGCCTTCCGGTTCCCAACCACCGCAGTATGCCAAAGAAGCGGCTCACTGCTCGGGAGCCGCGAACGAGCGTGTACCATGCGGGGCCGGGAATTGGGGTGAGACGAGGCGGGAGTGCAGGTGCGGTTCATCATCGAGGAGTCGTTTCGGTCGCTATTTCCCGAAGCGCTGGTCGGAATCGTGGTCGCCAGGGGAATCGACAACCGGCGCAACGCCGGTGACGCACAGGTCGCCTTCGCATCGGCAATGGCGGCCGCCGCGACCGCGATTGGTGACGGTGACATCGCCTCGCACCCCGCCGTGGTCCCATGGCGGGAGGCATACCGGCGCTTCGGAGTCAAACCGTCCCGGTACCGCTCCTCGATCGAGGGATTGCTGCGAACGGCGCGGACGGGCGAAGTCCGCAGCATCAACCCGTTGGTCGACTTCTACAACGCCGTCTCGCTGCGTCACCTCCTGCCATGCGGCGGTGAAGACGTCGATGCGATCGAGGGCGACCTACGGTTGACCACCGCGGTGGGCGGGGAGCCTTTCATCCCCCTCGGCTCGACGGAGGAGTCTCCACCGGCGGCGGGTGAAGTCGTCTACGCCGACGACGCGGGAATTGTCTGCCGCTGCTGGAACTGGCGCGAGGCCGAGCGCACGAAACTGACACCTGAGACGACCCACGCCGTGTTGGTGATCGAAGCGTTGCCGCCTCGAACGCAAGACGATGTGCTCGCCTCGGGCCATGACCTTGCCACGATGGCAACGCACCACCTTGGTGCAACGTGCCGGGTAGCACTGCTCGGGGCAAACGGAGTCTTCGAGACCACGATCGATGCCTGAGTGGGCAGCTCATGAGACGCCGCTCGACGAGCGCGACGCCGTCGCGCGGGTTCGTGGAGACGCGGATCCCGGCCTACCGAAAGCGCCGGTCACGGCTCCAGGGTTCGCCGTCACCGCCATCGCGCCCGAGCTGGCGCAGCTCGTCGTCGTCATGTTGTGGGCCTCGACCTTCGTGGCAACCAAAGCGGCATTTGCCGAGGTCAGCCCGCTCGCTTTCCTGTTCTCCCGTTTCGCCATCATGGTGGTGGTCGCCTTCGCGGTTCTCCTCGTTATGCAGCGGGGCGCCGGCCGCCGGGTCGACCGCTCCGACTGGAGGTTGTTCGCGCTGGCGGGTCTCACCGGCTTCACCCTCTACCAGCTTGGTTTCATGCTCGGACTGAGCCGCACCTCGCCGTTCTCCTCATCGCTGCTGATCGCCATGGTGCCCCTCTTCACTGTCTTGATGCTGGCGATCATGGGGGAGCCAACGCCACTCCAAGGATGGGTAGGACTTGGCGTGGCACTCGTCGGGGTGGCCATATTCCTCTTCGACAAGCGTGATGCATCCAGCGGTACCCTGCTAGGCGACCTATTGAGCATCGGCGCCGCGATTGCCTTCGCCGCCTACGGCATCATCACCCGGCCGCTGGTCAAGAAATACCCGGCGGAGACGTATACCGCCTGGAGCGTCCTGGCCGGGGCCATTCCCCTGTTCGTCATCTCCTTGCCCGGCGCGCTGCGGCAGGATTGGCAGGCGCTCTCCGGCGCGGCGTGGTTGACCATCGTCTATCTGGCTATCTTTCCCGTCTACATTGCCTACATCCTCTGGAACTTCGCCATCTCCCGCCGGGGCGTGGCCAAGGCCACCACGTTCAGCTTACTGGTGCCGATCGTGGCCGGGCTGCTTTCGGCGGTCTTTCTGGACGAGCCGTTCGGCCCGTTGAAACTCCTGGGGGCCGGTCTGGTGCTGGCTGGCCTCATTATCGTGCGGACTCGTGTATGGCGGCGTCCGGCCGCGAAAGGATCGACCGCGTGAGCGTGCCCACGACCGACTCGAAGATGTACCAGACGATGCAGCGCCAGCCGGCGGAAATCCAGCGCCTGCTCGACGAGGGATGGGGGCAGGCCGAGCAGGCAGCCGCCTTGCTAGCGCCCGCGCAGAGGGTCTTTGTGGTCGGGATCGGCACCAGCCTGCACGCGGCGATGATCGGAGCCTGGCTGCTGCGGGCCGCCGGGTCAGATGCTCGCGCCGTCCCCTCCTTCGATTTCGCCCTCTACCCGGACTCTTATCCACTCACCGCCGATGACGCGGTGATCGTCATGGCCCACACCGGGGTCAAGACCTACTCGGCAGTCTCCATGAGGCGAGCGAACGATGCCGGCGCGCAGGTGCTTTCGGTTGGCAGCCTCAGCGCGGAGCATCCTGGCTCGGCGCTGATCCTGCGCACCGTCGAGCGTGAGCAGTCGGCGGCGTACACGGCGTCCCACCTGGCGGCGATGACGGTCATGGCCCAGGTCGCCTCCGTCCTCGGCGTAGGACACGGCGCCTCTGGCGTTGATGGATTCCGCACTGCGCTCGAGGGTCTCCCGGACGAGATCGCCGGGGTTCTGGCGCGTGAGACGGAGATCCAACCGATTGCGGAAGACGCGCTGGCGCGGCAGATCTACGCCATCGGCGCCGGCCCCAACGAGGCTACCGCGTTGGAGTTGGTTATCAAGGCGCGGGAGGCGGCCTACGTCCCGATCGACGCCTTGCACGCCGAGCAGTTCCTGCACGGCCCGATGGTTGCTTTCAATGAGGGTGATCGGCTCGTCGCGGTGGCCGTCCCCGGCAACGCCTACGACCGCGTGGCCGGCATCTGCGCGGTGGCCGATGGCATGGGTGGCAAACTCTGGGTCGTCGGCGCACCGGTTTCAGATACGCCTAACACCAGCGTATTCGCTCTCCCGGAGCTACCGGAGATGATCTCGCCGTTGCTGGCGGTGGTGCCGATGCAGATGCTGGCTTACACCATGGCCGTGCTGCGCGGCACCCACCCCGACACCTTCCGTCGCAACGACCCGCGTTATAAAGAGGCGTTCGGACTGCTCACGCTCTGAGGCTGGGAGCATCCCCACTGACTGCACACGTGGGTGGACGCACAATCTGGAACCCGCGCCAGGGGTGCCCGATGTGGGCGACGCGGGCGTCGCCCCTACAGGCAGGGATGTCGCGCCGCGCCGTTCCAAAGCCAATGACCACCTACTCATGAGGCTCGATCGCCTACTGCATGCGGCCCCGGCCGGCGACGGGCCAGACGGCGGCGATGACGCCGTCGCGGATGGCGAAGAGCGATTCGTGGAGGTGCACCGCCTGGTCGGTGTAGTTGACTTCCAGCTCCAGGCGGTCCCCAACCCTCGGCCATTCCGCCGGGCGATCGAGGCTGAGAATGCCGTGCTCGGCCGAAAACCGGATGCTCTGGACGCCGTCGACGTCGCGCGCGACAGGCGGCTTCTGGCTGGGGTCGATCGCCCGGCGCCCGGCGTCGATGATGATGCGGTCCTCCGCGGGACGGCTGGTCACCGTGGCCATCAGCGTTAGCGCGGGTTCGACCGGTGACTCCAGAGCGCGGTAGAAACCATCCCCCATCGTCGCGCCCCCGGCCTGGACCTCGGTGATACCCGTTTGCGGCGCGGTGTGGAGGTAGGTACCACTGCCGCCGCACGAGACGATGTCGACGGGCAGCCCCGCGGCGCGGACGGCCTCCGCCGCACCCGTGAGCTTCCCAATCGCCTTCACGATCTCCTCGCGCCGGGTCTCGTGGTCGGCCATGGAGACGGTGTGGCCCTCCCACGCCATGACCCCGGAGAAGCGGAGATTGGGTGAGTCGTCGACGATCCTCGCCAATTCGACCGTTGGCTCACCCGGCGCGACTCCGCAGCGTTTCATCCCGGAGTCGACTTCGACCAGCACCCGTGGCCGCACCCCGAACGACGCCGCGGCGTCATCCAGTTCGCGCACGTTCGCCGGGTTGTCGACGCAGACGATCACGTTGGCTCCTGTCGCGGCGATCAGCGCCGCCAGCCGGCGTGTTTTGATCGGGCCGACCACCTGGTTGGCGATGAGGATATCCATCACGCCGCTGGCCGCCATCACTTCGGCCTCGCTGACCTTGGCGACAGTCACACCAATGGCGCCGGCGGCCATCTGGCGGTGAGTGATGGCTGGGCACTTGTGCCCCTTGGCATGCGGACGCCACTGGACTCCATGCTCGCGCATGGTCCCGGCGATGTGCGCAATGTTCCGGTCCATCGTCTCGATGTCGACCAGCAGCGCTGGTGTATCGAGTTCACTAACCGGCATTCCGACGAGCGTCGTCAGCATGTGTTGTCCCCCATCCCTCTCTGAATGATTGTTGTGACGGCAGTATGGCCGATGAAGGGTGATGGGTGATGGGTGATTGGGTGAGACGCGGGTGGTGAGAAGATGGGATGATAGGGTGACAGGAGAGGGAGGATGGCGGTCCAGAGCTTTCGGGATCTCAGGGTTTGGCAGGCTGGGGTGGAGTTGGTGGTCGGGGTCTACGAACTAACGCAGATGTTCCCGAAGTCGGAGGTCTATGGCCTGTCTAGTCAGTTGCAGCGAGCTGCCGTGTCCGTGCCCGCGAATATCGCTGAGGGACACACCCGCAGCAGTCTGAAGGAATACTTGCACTTCCTATCGATTGCCCGCTCGTCCCTGGCCGAGATCGAAACCTACCTTGAGTTGGTCCAGCGCCTCTCCTACACAACGCCAGAACGGACGCAACCCCTCCTCGACCTCACGATTTCGATCCACCGACAATTAATCGCTCTCCGCAATTCCCTCTCCACTCGCCTCGGAGAAGACCCATTGCCGTATGGCAGTACGACCTCATGAACCCAGCACCCAACCGGTTCAATCTACCCCATCACCTGTCACCCAACACCTATCACCCTATGTACAGGAGGACCAACTCGTGACCCATTCCCCCCAGATCGCCCCGTACGGCACGTGGCGCTCGCCGATCACCGCGGACCTCATTACCGGGAGGCGCGTTGCGGTGCTGAGTCCCCGCATCGACGGGGATGACGTCTACTGGATCGAGAATCGCCCGGAGGAAGCGGGCC
>JAHWJF010000136.1:5898-8067 GCA_019348515.1 Chloroflexota bacterium
CGCATCGACGGGGATGACGTCTACTGGATCGAGAATCGCCCGGAGGAAGCGGGCCGGTCGGTGGTCGTCCGCCGGGCCGGGGACGGGACGATCAGCGATGCCATCCCAGCCGGGTTCAACGCCCGTACCCGCGTCCACGAGTACGGGGGCGGCGCGTACACCGTGCGCGATGGCGTACTCATCTTCGCGAACTTCTCCGATACCCGGCTTTATCGCGTGGAGGGCGACGGCGAGCCCTATCCGATCACGCCGGAAGGGGCATTGCGCTACGCCGATGTGATTTTCGATCCGGACCGCGCCCGTCTCATCGCCGTGCGGGAAGACCACTCTGGTGAAGGGGAGGCGGTCAATACCATCGTCGCCCTCGATCCCGACGGCGACGAGAGCGGCGGCATGGTCCTCGCCTCCGGCGCCGACTTCTACTCCAATCCCCGTCTCAGCCCTGATAGCAGGCGGCTGAGCTGGCTGCAATGGAACCACCCCAACATGCCGTGGGACGGCTCCGAATTGTGGGTCGGCGAGATTGGCGAGGATGGGACGCTCATCTCCTCTGAGCTGATCGCAGGCGGCACCCAGGAGTCGATATTTCAGCCTGAGTGGGCACTGGACGGCACCCTCTACTTTGTCTCGGACCGCACCGGCTGGTGGAACCTCTACCGGCGGAGCGGTGACGCCGACGAAGCCGTGGCGCCCATGGAGGCCGAGTTTGGACTGCCGCAATGGGTCTTCGGGATGGCGACATACGCGTTCCTCGATGCGCAAACGATCCTCGCCACCTATACCCAGGAGGGCATATGGCATCTGGCGATCATCGACACTGCATCCGGTGAACTTACCCCGATCGAGACGCCGTTCACCGAGATCGACGAGCCATTCGCGGCCGGTGGGTCCGCGGTGGTGGTCGCGGGGAGCCCGACCCTGCCGACCGCGGTCGTCCGCTACGATGCGGCCAGTGGGACCTTCGAGACAGTCAAGCGGTCGCTCGACGTCGAGATAGACCGTGGCTATCTGTCGATTCCCGAACCGGTCGAGTTCCCCACCGAAAACGGACTCACCGCGCACGCTTTCCTCTATCGACCGGCGAACCAGGACTTCGCCGCGCCCGAAGGCGAGCTGCCGCCGCTCCTGGTGCAGAGTCACGGCGGTCCCACCGGTGCGACGTCGACCGCGCTCAGCTTGCCGATCCAGTTCTGGACGTCTCGGGGATTCGCGGTGCTCGATGTCAACTACGGCGGCAGCACCGGCTATGGCCGCCCGTATCGGCAGCGGCTGAATGACGGCTGGGGCATCGTCGACGTCGACGACCACGTCAATGGCGCGCGATATCTAATTGATCAAGGTCTCGTCGATCCGGAGCGAACGGCCATCCGCGGCTGGAGCGCCAGCGGTTACACGACGCTCGCCACCCTCGCCTTCCGTGATCTCTTCCGCGCCGGCGCCAGCCACTTCGGTATCAGCGATCTGGAGACGATGACGACCGACACCCATAAGTTCGAGTCCCGCTACCTCGACGGCCTGATCGGCCCCTACCCGGATCGCAAGGACATCTACATGGAGCGCTCCCCGATCCATCATCTGGAGGGGTTCACCGAGCCGCTTATCCTCTTCCAGGGGAGCGAAGACACCGTGGTGCCGCCCGATCAGGCGGAGAAGATGTACGAGGCGATGGCGGCGCGAAGGCTACCAGTGGCGCTGGTGGTTTTTGATGGCGAGGGACATGGCTTCCGGCGCGCGGAGAATATCCGCCGCGCTCTGGAAGGCGAGCTCGATTTCTATGGACAGGTCTTCGGCTTCATGCCGCACGGCGATATCGAGCCGGTGACCATCGCCAATTTGCCCAGGTAATGGATGAGACGAGGGTGGTGGGTCATGGGTGATGGGTGATAGGGTGGTGGGGGACGTATTCACGACCCAAGAACTGCCGTCGTCACCTATTACCCATCCCCTATCACCTATCATCCACGAGGAGTGAGCTATGGCCGCGGCTGCCCGGAAGGTCATCGTTACTTGCGCGATCACTGGGTCGATCCACGTCCCGTCGCAGACGCCATACCTGCCCATCCCCCCGGATCAGATGACGGAGAACGCCATCGGCGCGGCAAACGCCGGAGCCGCGATCCTCCAACTGCACGCGCGAAACTCCGAGACAGGACAGCCCACTCCGGACCC
>JAHWJF010000137.1 GCA_019348515.1 Chloroflexota bacterium
AGACGCCATCAAGGGGCTACGTGTCGGCGAGACGACCGGGTTCTCGGTGCCATTTGCCGAGGACGACGAAAGCCTCGACGAGTCTCTGCGCGGGAAGACGCTGAGCTACTCGGTGACGCTCAAAGGTCTCAAAGAGCGAGACTTGCTGCCGCTGGACGACGATTTCGCGAAGACCGTTGGAGACGTCGATACGCTCGACGAGTTGCGGCGCGATCTTCGCGAAGAGCTGCACCGGGAGCGGACCACCGAGGCGCGACGCGAGGCTCTGGCGCAGATCATCACGAAGATCGCTGAGGACGCGAAAATCGATTTGCCCGATCCAATGATCGATCGCGCCGTCGAGGATGACCTGCGTCGGCTCCGGGGTAGATTGGCGCAACAGGGGGTCCCGCTCGAAGCCTACCTGCGGGCGACCGAGCAGGACGAAGATGCGCTTCGCGACGAGTTGCGCCCGGCGGCACGTGAGCGGCTGCGCAATTCCCTATTGCTGCGCGCGATTGCCGAGCGGGAAGGGATCGCGGTAGGCGATGACGTCGTCGACGCGGCGGTCGAGCGGATGACTCTCGCGGCCCAGACTTCTGAGCAGCCCACCCAAGCGGAAGCGTTTGCCCGTAGCGATTACGTACGCGGCATGCTGCAATCCGAATTGTTCGAGCGGCAGTTGACCGACCGTCTCGTCGAGATCGCGACCGAAGGACGGGGAGCGGTGGTCAACGGGTGGGAGGCCCCGGTCCCCGAGTCAGGCTCTTCAGAAGGAGATGTCGCGGCTTCCGCCGCCGGCGACGATGACATGGCTGACATTGCGGCCGTGAGCGAGACGCAAGACCACGAAGCGGATACGGGACGCGGCGAGGCAGATGAGGCGTAAGAGCGCAGTCGTCTAGCGGCGTTTGTGGACTGGACAATAGACGGCTCGTCGTGACATAACTACACTGGCGAGGGGCTAATAGTGGTGTTTCCGCCAGACTGTCCAATCAGGACGAACTTCCCGGTCCCGCGCCTACCGCCACGCTGGCCGCTGACAGTAGAATGCCCGCACAGCAACGTGCCCACCCCGCACTCCGCCGCCGCGTTGGATCGGTCGGGTGATGCGGCGGGCGAGACGAGAAGAGGAACTCGACCAGATGCACATCCCAACAGTTGAAAATCTCATCCCGATGGTCGTGGAGAGCACGAACCGGGGGGAGCGCGCGTTCGATATCTACTCGCGGCTTCTGAAGGACCGCATCATCTTCCTCGGCACCCCGGTCGATGATCAGATTGCCAACCTGATCATCGCGCAGATGCTCTTCCTGGCCCACGAGGACCCGGATCAGGACATCAAGCTCTATATCAACTCCCCCGGCGGGGTGGTCTACTCCGGTCTGGCTATCTACGACACGATGCAGATGATCAAGCCGGATGTCGCAACCTTTACGATGGGCATGAGCGCCAGCATGGCCGCGGTGCTCCTCGCCGGCGGCACCCAGGGGAAGCGGTTTGCGCTGCCGAACGCGCGCGTGATGATCCACCAGGGTTCTGCCGGATTCCGTGGCGCGGTGCCCGACATCGAGGTCGTCGCCCGTGAGACGCTGTCGCTGACGACCAAGCTCACCGAGATCCTGGCGCACCACTCGGGGCAGCCGTTCGAAAAGGTGAAGCATGACACCGAGCGTGATTACTACATGACGGCCCAGGAGGCGAAGGAGTATGGCCTTGTCGACGAGGTGCTGGAGCCGTCAAAGGTTCTGGCGGGGGTGACGAACCTCGTGGAGACGTCAGACAACGGACGCGGGAAGGGTTAAGGGCCTCTTGCCAGCGGCTCGCCGCTGGCGCATGATCCGGAGACGCCGTCCTCGCGAGCATCGAAGCGGCAATGACTATGAGTGAGAGCGGCGGCATGAATACGACGCGAGGTGGTCGGGTGCATTACCGGTGCTCCTTCTGTAACAAAGGCCAGGAAGAGGTACGCCGGCTTATCGCCGGGCCAAATCAGGTCTATATCTGCGATGAATGCGTGCAGCTGTGCCGCGAGATCATCGAAGAGGAGGAGCCGACAACGCCGCGGGTGGAGCCATCCTTCGTCGGCATCCCCACACCCCGCGAGCTGTATGAGCGTCTCAATAGCTATGTCATTGGACAGGATCGTGCCAAGCGCATCCTGTCCGTCGCGGTCTACAACCACTACAAACGCATCAACGCCGGACTTGACGGCGACGATGACGTCGAACTGCAAAAGAGCAATATCCTGCTCGTGGGACCAACTGGCTGCGGCAAGACCTTGCTGGCGCAGACCCTGGCCAAACTGCTCGACGTGCCGTTCTCGATCGCCGACGCCACCGCGCTGACGGAGGCCGGGTACGTTGGAGAGGACGTCGAGAATATTCTGCTGCGGTTGATTCAGGCTGCCGGCGACGTTGCGCGGGCGCAGACCGGCATTATCTACATTGACGAGATCGACAAGATCGCGCGCAAGGCGGACAACCCGAGTATTACTCGTGACGTCTCGGGTGAGGGGGTGCAGCAGGCGCTGCTGAAGATCATCGAGGGAACGGTCGCGAATGTCCCGCCACAGAGCGGGCGGAAGCATCCCCACCAGGAATACATCCAGATCGACACCCGGAACATCTTGTTCATTTGCGGCGGCGCCTTCGAGGGGCTAGACGAGATCGTGGCCAAGCGCATCGGCAAGCAGACGCCGATCGGTTTCGGATCCTCCGCGGAGGAGGCGAAGGTGGCCATCGAAAACCCGTTGCAATTCTTGACCCACGATGATTTGCTGAAGTACGGGCTCATTCCGGAGTTCGTGGGCCGGTTGCCAGTCTCCGTCTCGCTCGACACGCTGACGCGGTCTGACCTGATCCGGATTCTCACCGAGCCGCGCAATGCCGTCGTCAAGCAGTACGAGAAGTTCTTCTCCCTGGACAACGTGGAGCTGATCTTCACTGACGATGCGCTCGAGGCGACCGCTAAGCAGGCCGAAGCCCGCAAGACCGGCGCACGTGGTCTACGCACCTCGATCGAGGAAGTGCTTCTCGACGTGATGTACGAGATTCCTTCGTTGGACAACGTTCGCAAGTGCGTCGTCGACGCCAATGTGATCAATAACCGGACGCGGCCACTCCTGATGAGCGTCAACGAGCAGGAGATCCCGTACGCCGAGACGGCGTGAACCCGGATTTGATCGAGTATTGAATCAGGGGGGCCGGGCGGAAAACCCGGCCTCCCCGCTTTATAGATCGTCCGGACCACGCTACTCAAAATCTGCGCTTCTGATAACCAATGGTTGCCGAGGGCGGCACAAACTGGCCTCCAGGGTGCATGCTTTAGGATGGCCCGCGATTTGGATCCTTGCGGAGGAACATGGATGCGTTTCGAGAATCGATTCCTTGCCCTTGCAGCTGCGCTCATCGTGCCGGCGCTGACGGTCAGTCCCGCGATGGCGCAAGAGAGTGCGACCTTTGGGCAATCACTGGCGGAAGGTCCGATGACCGCTTGGTGCGAACCGGGTCAAGCGCTGCTCAGCGGCGGCTACGAGCTCAAGGGGGCGGAACCGGCTGCTCCCGAGATTGCGCTAGAAGAGGAAGCCCCGCCGGCGGAACCGGTCGTATTTGTCAGCGCTTCCCATCCCACGCTCAGGCTGGACCGAAGCGGCAACGTGGCTCAGTTCGGTTGGACCGCCGTGCCGAATACCATCATTGGAGCCGCCGGCCCGTTGGTCGCCTACGCCATTTGCGCGGGCGAACCTTCACCCGCGCCGCCAGCGGAGTCGATGCCGCCGCCGCCAAGGCCATTGCCAGGACCAAAGACGGTCGCGATGGGCACGACGGTGCTGACTCCCGTCGAGGTCGTCCAGCAGATTGGCCCGGCCGTGGTGACGGTCATCAACGAGCAGATCGAGGAAGGTGAGACGGACACCGTGCCCACGGGTTCGGGAAGCGGGTTCTTTTTCGATACTGACGGGCACATCGTGACCAATGAGCACGTCGTCGAGGGCGGGGTCGAGTTTGTCGTCGTACTGGAGGACGGTCGTGAATTGTCCGCGACCCTGGTAGGCGCCGATGCGAACAGCGACGTCGCGGTGCTGAAAGTCGACGCGCCCGTGCCGGCGGTTGCTCGCATCGGTGATTCGGATCACTTGCAGCCCGGCCAGGGAGTGCTCGCCATTGGCTCGCCACTGGGCACATTCACGAACACCGTCACCGAGGGTATCGTCTCCGCGCTCGGGAGAACCGTGCCGGATGACAACGGCGGTCCGGAACTGGTGAACCTGATCCAGCATGATGCCGCGATCAACCCGGGAAACTCCGGCGGCCCTCTGGTCACCCTGACGGGCGAGGTCGTGGGTATCAACACGCTCGGCATCGTCGATGCGCAAGGTCTCTTCTTCGCGGTACCGGCACAGACGGTCTCTCGCGTAGCCGAGGAGCTCATCGCCGAGGGCGCGGTCGACTACCCATACCTGGGTCTACAACTGGCGCCCCTCGACGAAGAGACCATCGTGCAGTGGGCTCTCCCGGTGGATGAAGGGTTCTATGTGCAAGGTGTCGTCGCCGGTACTCCGTCCGAGGCGGCCGGCCTGCAGGTCGGTGACATCGTGACCGCGATCGACCTGGAGCGGGTTGGCGAGCGACAGTCAATGGTCGGCGCGCTGTTCCAGTACAAGCCGGGCGACACCGTTCAGCTCACGGTCCAACGGGGACTGGTAACAATGCGCGTCGACGTTCCACTGGCGGAACGTCCTACGGACCTGTAGAGCGGTCACGGAGTATGGAAAGCACTGTCAGGAGCCGCAGCGCTTGAAAACGATTCTGTGCTACGGCGACTCGAACACGTGGGGCTACGATCCGGGGACGCGGTCACGGTATCCGCCCGATGTGAGGTGGACCGGCGTTCTGGCCGAGATGCTGGGACGGGCCTATCGCGTCGTGGAAGAAGGGCTGAATGGTCGAACGACGCGATGGGATGATCCATTCGGACCGGGGCGCAGCGGCCAGACGTACCTGCGCCCGTGTATCGAATCGCACGAGCCGCTGGACCTCATCGTCGTCATGCTGGGAACGAACGACCTCAAACGCCGTTTCAATCTCACCTCCTCTGATATCGCCGAAAGCACAGCCGGGCTAGCAGAGGAGGCGAGCCGCATTGCTCGCACAGCTGGTGGAGAGCAGGCAAATGTTCTGCTTGTTGCTCCACCAGCAACCACAACGCTGACGGAGTTCGACCAGATGTTTGCCGGAGCGCTCGAGAAATCCCGGCAGTTTTCGCACTACTACCGGTTAGCCGCGGGCTGGCGTAGGGTGCCCTTCTTCGATGCCGGGTCGGTGATCGTCTCCAGCGAGAAAGACGGTATCCATTTCGACGCGGACGAACACCGTAAACTCGCCGAGGCCCTAGCTGGCGAAGTCCGCCGCCTGATCGGCTAAGGTGAACTTGAAAGGGCGCCAATCTCGTGCGTGCCATCACGATTCACCCTGGTGATGGGGTCCCCGACCTCGAGACGGCCAGGGTTGTCATCACCGAGGACGTCAAGCTCGGCGGCCAGCGTATCCGTAAGGGGCATCGTCTCACCACGGACGATGCTCCCCTTGTGGAGGTGCTTGACCGGCCGATCCATGCGGTGGTCCTAGAGTCCACCGACGTGCACGAAGACGATGCGGGAGCGCGTCTGGCGGCCGCCGTCGCCGGGCCCGGTCTCGTGATTCGCGGCCCCTCCTTCAGCCGTTACAACCTGGTGGCGGAGACGAAGGGGCTCTTGCGAGTTGATCCGGGCGCACTGCTACGGCTCAATCGACTGCCCGGAGTGGCCATCTTCACGCTCGAGGACCGGATCCCCGTGGTCCCTGGCAAGATCGTCACCGGGGTCAAAGTGACTCCGGTGGCGGTCGCGGAAGCGACCCTGCGGGAAGCCGAGGCGATTGCTGGCGAGGGGCCGGTCGTTCAGATCGTCCCGTTCCAGCCGTTACAGGTGGGGGTGATCAGCACCGAGGGTCCAGACTGGCGGGTACGGGACAGGTTCCAGTCGTCGGTGGCACAGAAGATTGGCTGGTACGGCGGCTCCGTGATCGGGTTTAGTGACCTGCCGCGGGACGCCGGAGCCATCGCCGCCCACATTGAGCGCCTGGAACGTGAAGGCGCCGATCTCGTGCTCGCCGCAGGCGGGAATACGATCGATCCTCTGGATCCCACATTGCAATCGCTCGACCTGGCCGGGGCGGATATCGTCCGCTTCGGGGCTCCGGCGCACCCGGGTAGCATGTTCTGGCTGGCCTATCGTGGCGACCTGCCGATCTTCAACCTCGCGTCCTGCTCGATGTTCTCGAAATCGACCATTGCCGATGTTGTACTGCCGTGGATCATGACGGGCGAGCGGGTCGAGGCCGATACGCTCGCTGGTCTCGGGTTCGGTGGACTGCTGGACCGGGGAATGGCGTTTCGTTTCCCGCCGTACGACGTCGATGGGGTCGAGGAGTCCGGCGAGGAGTAAGGTGCACGGCGGTCGCCCTGGATTAGGCGCGCAGGCTTGGTCGGGGCTTCGCCAGCGTCGAAGAGTTCGAGCTGGATCACCAGGGATAGGCCGGCCAGTGAAGTCTGACCGCGAGGTTCGAGTGCGGGCGGCGCGTGACTCGCATGGATGTGAAGGAGGCGTCTCCGCGCGGCTGACGCTCCGAAACCAACCTGCGATGGGCGGGTCCGGCGGCTCACACGCATGCCCTGCAACCTCCTCGCGATCGGGGCGGGTACCGGCGGGGCGGGAACTCCTCTAACCAGCATCGCTTATGTTCAACATCATCGTAAATCAGGGCTCCCCCCGCGCGCAGGGGCCGTTGGTCACGATTCTGGTGCAGGCGCGGAATTCAGGACCACGATCCGGAAGGTGCGTAATGCGGAACGCGTCGCGAGTTTCGCTCGAGGACCGATACGGTGGGACATTGTTGGGACTGGCGTGCGGGGACGCGCTGGGGGGGCCGCTCGAGTTTCGCACCCGAGATGAGATCGCCGCGGAGTTCCCGGCCGGGGTAACTGAGTTCGTCGGTGGCGGCTGGCTGCGACTAGCGCCAGGGGAGGTTACGGACGATACCCAACAGACGCTGATCCTGGCCGGATCGCTGACAGTGAACGGGCTCGATCTCGATCGGTTGGCAGCCGGGATGATCGAGTGGCTGAGGAGTAATCCCAAGGACATAGGAAGTACAACACGAATCGCCCTGGAGGCGCTAGCCGACGGCATGCCGCCACTCGAGGCTGGCCAGGCTGCGCTGGCCGCACGGGGCGAGCGCAGAGCGGCCGCAAACGGTGCGGTGATGCGCTGTGCGCCGGTGGCGCTCCGATTTCGTCGGGACCCCGATCAGCTCGTTCGCGCCGCACTCGACAGCGCCCGGGTGACACACGCGGAAGCGCGCGCCGCCTGGGGAACGGTGGCTGTCAATCAGGCGATTGTTCACTTGCTGAACGGCGGCGCAATTGCGGACGCGCCAGCTGCGGCCGTCGTGGGGATCGCCAATGAGGATGTGCGCGCGGCCGTGCTCGACGCGGCAAGCCGTCAGCGCAACGAAGTCAAGGCCGGTGGATTTGTCCTGGAGACGATCGGCGCATCGTTCTGGTCGCTGTTCCAGGGTGGGAACGCCCGCGAGTGCATCGAGCGGGCGGTCATGCTTGGTGACGACGCGGATTCGACCGGCGCGGTTGCCGGCGCGTTGGCCGGGGCAGCCCATGGCGCCTCGACCCTTCCCACCTCCTGGATCGAAAACGTGCAGTTCCGGGAACGGCTCGAATCGGAAGCCGAGCGCTTGCTCGCGCTTTCGAACGGCGATGAAGTGGCCGACGGTTAAAGGGGCGGCGCGGCCAGCTTGAGATAGCGCTGTACGCTGGCACGATTGCGAGCGTCGTCGGCCAATCCGAGAATCGCCAGGAGGTCCTCCTCCGTAGCGCCGGCTTGAGCGCGATCGACGGCGAAGCTGTGGCGTAGCGTCTGAGGGGTGACCTCTTTCTGGATCCCGGCGGCCTCGCGAACCCGGTCAACCATCCCGTTTACCGCCTGCGGCCCAACCGGGAAAAGCAGATCGACCGGCGAGCGGGCTTC
>JAHWJF010000138.1 GCA_019348515.1 Chloroflexota bacterium
GCCGCGTTGACCGTCGCCACGAACTGCCGCATCTCCGGTCTCGATCCATCATCGCGAATGCTCGATCGGGCCCGCGACGCGGCGCGGTGGGAATCGCTCTCCCGGGGGAGTGCGGAGAATCTCCCCTTCGTCGACCACTCGTTCGATGTGGTGATGACGACCGACGTCATCCATCACATCGATGACCGGGACGCCTATTTCTGGGAAGCCGCCAGGGTTCTAACACCCGAGGGGCACATCGTTATTGTCACCGATTCCCACGACGATATCCCGCGTCGAAGACCACTCTCCAGCCATTTTCCGGAAACGGTCGAGGTCGAATTACGGCGCTACCCGCCGGTGCCGCTCCTGCTAACAGAGTTGGCACGTGCCGGATTCAGCGAGTTCCGCCTCAATCAGCTGGCGTATGAATATGACCTCGTGGATATGCAGGCGTATCGCGATCGTGCGTTCTCCTCGCTCCATATAATCGAGGAGGACGCGTTTCAACGCGGCATTGCCCGCCTGGAAGCCGATCTAGCGCGCGAGCCGGTCTCGTGCATCTCGCTCTACACGATTATCTGGGCAACATTGCCAGCGTAGCCGCGGGCGCGGCCTGAGGAGGCAACAGGACATCAATGGTGAAGGTTTCGATCATTGGAGGCAGCGGTTACGCCGGCGGTGAGCTGGTCCGCCTGCTGCTCGACCATCCCGAGGTAACGATCCAGCAGGTCACGTCGGAGCGGAACGCGGGAAAATTCGTGCGCTCTGTCCATCCGAACCTGCGTAAGCGATCCGACCTGAAGTTCTCATCGGTGAGCGACTTGCAACCCGTCGACGTCGTTTTCAGCGCGCTGCCGCACGGCGTCGCCATGAGTCAGATGGCGGAGCTGCGCCAAAAGGCACCGATCGTCATCGACCTCAGCGCCGACTTTCGGCTGCGTGATCCCGCGGACTACCCCAAGTGGTACGGGCACGACCACCAGGATCCTGACCTATTAGGAGCTTTCGTCTACGGGATACCGGAGCTCCATCGCCAGGAGCTCCGCTCGGCGGATCTCATCTCGAGCGCCGGATGCATGGCGGCCACCAGCATCCTCGGTCTCTATCCGCTTTTCCAGGCTAAAGTTGTCGACCTCTCCCGGCCGGTTGTCGTTGAGGCGAAGACGGGATCGTCCGGGTCGGGTGGCGCGCCGGGGCTTGGATCTCACCACCCCGAGCGCAGTGGGGCGATGCGCTCCTTCAAGCCGACCGGCCACCGCCACTCGGCGGAGATCGTCCAGGAACTGACGGTTGACGGGCAAGGACCCGAGGTCGCGTTCTCGGCCACCGCGATCGAGGCGGTGCGCGGCATTCTGGCCACCTCGCATGTCTTCCTGAAGGAGCCGCTGGCCGAGAAGGAGATCTGGGCCATCTACCGCGCGGCCTTCAAGGAGGAGCCCTTCATGCGTCTGGTCAAGGAGGCGTCGGGCGTACACCGCTACCCGGAACCGAAAATACTTTCCGGTACTAACTGGTGTGACGTCGGGTTCGAGCGCGACCCCAACTCGAATCGCATCGTCGTCATGGCGGCGCTCGACAACTTGGTGAAGGGTGCGGCCGGACAGGCTGTCCAGGCATTCAACATCCGCTGCGGGTTTCCCGAAACGACCGCTCTGGAGTTCGCGGGGCTTCATCCGATTTAGTTTCAGGTCTACGGCTCGGGGGCGCATCGACTCATGCTCGTGATCAAGATTGGCGGCGGCGCGGCCATCGGCGAAGGCGGCTACACGAACTTTGCCGCGGATCTCGCCGGCATCGAGGAGCCGGTCGTGTTGATCCACGGTGGAAACGCTGAGTTCAGTGAGCTCAGCCGCCGGCTCGGCATGCCGCCGCGAATGATCACCTCGTCCAGCGGACGGGTGACACGCTACACGGATGCCCCAACCATGGACGCCATGCTGATGGCCTACTGCGGCAAGGTGAACAAGCGCCTCGTCTCAACGCTGCGAGCCGCCGGCGTCAACGCCGTTGGTCTGAGCGCCATCGACGGCGGCATCGCGGTCGGCAGGCGCAAACCCGTGCTGCGCTGCGCAGAAGATGGCAAACCCAAGGTGCTACGAGACGACCACGCGGGAACCTTGGAAACAGTCGATCCCTCGCTGCTGCGCTTGTTGCTGGACAACGGCTATGTTCCAGTGCTGACGCCGCCCGCGCTTGGCGAAGAAGGTGTGCCAATCAACGTCGATGGGGACAAACTCGCCCTCGAACTAGCGACGGTGCTCAGGGCCGACGGGCTGCTCTTCTTTTCGGATACACCGGGGTTGCTGCGGGACCGTGATGATGAGACGTCGCTGATTGACGAAATTGACGCCTCGTCACCTGAATCGGCGTTGGCGACTGCGAAAGGGAGAATGGTCGTTAAGGTCGAAGCCGCACTGGGCGCCGTGGAGCGCGGTGTGGGCCGGGTCGTCTTTGCCGACGGCCGCATCGCGACTCCCATCCGGGCCGCGCTCTCGGGGCAGGGAACCACCGTGCGCCGCACGCGGGCGACCGTGACGTTGTAGGAAGCAGGGAAAAATGGCCATCAGCGGGCTCGACCTGTCGCGGATCCAACGACTCGAGACCGAGCACCAGCCGCCCCTCTACGCGAAACGAGAGATCGCCCTCGTGCGCGGTGAGGGTCCGTATCTGTTTGACTCCGAGGGACGCCGCTATCTCGATGCCATGAGCAACTACGGAGTGGCGATCCTGGGCCATGCCGATCCGGAGTACGCCGCGGCGCTTACCGAGCAGTTGCAGACGCTGGCCACCGGTCACCAGAGTTTTTATAGCGATGTTCGAGCCGAGCTCCTCGAGGAGATCGCGACAATCGCTCCAACAGGTATGACGCGTTACTTCCTCTCGAACTCAGGCGCCGAGGCGATCGAAGCGGCGATCAAGTTCGCCCGCGTCGCGACGGAGCGGCCCAGTCTCGTCGCGGCCAAGCGCGGCTACCACGGCCGCACGCTCGGCGCACTGGCCGCGACCGCCGACCAGAAGTACCGCGCGCCGTTCGAGCCGCTGGCGCCGGCGGCGACGCACATCTCTTTCAACGACGTGGACGCCCTCGCGGCCGCCGTCGATGAACAGACGGCTGCGATCCTGCTAGAACCCATCCAGGGTGAAGGTGGAATCTGGCCCGCGTCCCCTGAATTCTTCCAGGCGGCTCGCGATATCGCGTCCAACCGGGGCGCGATACTCATCGTCGATGAGATCCAGACCGGGTTCCGCACGGGCGCGCCCTGGGCGACCGGCGAGTCGGGCGTCATTCCCGACATTCTGGTCACCGCAAAAGCACTCGCGAACGGATTCCCCATCGGTTTGACGATGATGAGCGACGCTCTTTCCGCGGCAATTCCGTCCGGCGCCCACGGCACCACGTTCGGCGCGAACCCGCTCGCCTGTCGCGCCGCGCTCGTGACCCTGCGCGCGATGCGAAAACGCGATCTCTATGCACGCTCAGCCACGCTGGGCAATGCGCTCATGAACGAACTTAACACGCTCAACAGCCCCAAGGTACGCCAGGTTCGGGGCCGCGGCATGATGATCGGCGTCGAGCTCAAAGAACGTGTCACCCCGACTCTGCGTGCTCTACAACAGCGCGGCGTGCTGGTGCTCCCGGCTGGAGCGACGACCTTTCGGCTCCTCCCGCCCCTTGTCTGGGAGCAAGAGCAGGTCGCCGAATTCATTGAGGCGGCCAGCTCGGTCTTGGCCTGACCAGAGCTATTGGAACGCTACTCTTCCGATTCATGCGGAATCTGGGTAATCCCGTCACTGGGTGACGGGCGCGGAGCATGCTGAGGCCGGATGATCGTTATGGAAGGTTCCGAAGATTCCGAAGATTCCGAAGACTGGGAGAGGCAGGGGGGAGGATCCAGGCGCGGAGACTCGGCATGCGCCGATGCCGGTTGACGTGAATTGCAATGCCAGTCTACCCGCCGCTAGCGCCACCTCCTGTACCCGCCTCAGTCTGACGGTGCGGATGCAGCGCGTCGTCGACCTGCTCGCGAGTCAACCCTGACTCCTCGTATGCCAGGTCGCGCACGGTTCGCCCCGTCGCGTGCGCTTTCTTGGCGATCGTCGCCGCCTTGTCGTATCCAATCAACGGGTTGAGCGCGGTCGCCATGCTGATTGAGCCTTCAATGTAGCTCTCCGCCTGCTCCCGGTTCGCCTGGAGACCGGCCAGCGCCCTGTCGACGAAGACGCGCGAGGCGTTCGCCAGGAGCCGCACGCTCTCCAGCATGTTCCTGGCCATCATCGGCAGCATCACGTTGAGATCAAGTTGCCCCCACTGACCTCCGATCGCGATCGCCTGGCAGTTTCCCGTCACCTGCGCGCTGACCTGGATGACGGCCTCGCTGATCACCGGGTTTACCTTTCCCGGCATAATCGAGCTACCCGGCTGGATCGCCGGCAGCACCAGCTCCCCTAGCCCGGCCTGAGGTCCCGACGCGAGCAAGCGAATGTCGTTAGCGATCTTCATCAGGGCCGCGGCGAGCGCCGTGAGCGCCCCCGCGGTGAAGACATAGGCGTCGCGAGAGCCTTGCGCTTCGAAGTGATTTGCCGCCTCTTTGAACTCGGTCCCGGTGAGATCGGAGAGCTCGCGCGCGACCCGTGCCCCGAACTCCGGGTGGGTGTTCAATCCGGTGCCCACGGCGGTGCCGCCAATGGCAAGCTCGCGCAGCCCCGGCAGCGTCGCCTCGACGCGCTCGATGGACAGCTCGATCTGACGGGTGTAGCCGCTGAACTCCTGACCCAATCTGATGGGCACGGCGTCCATGAGGTGGGTGCGGCCAATCTTCACGACGTCATCGAACTCTTCCGCCTTCTTCGCTAGAACGCCATGCAGATAGCGCAGTGCCGGCAGCAGTTCATTTTCGATCGCCAGCACCGCGGAGACGTGCAGAACCGTTGGAATCACGTCGTTCGATGACTGCCCGAGATTGACTTCGTCATTCGGGTGGATACGCCTGCCAAGTGCAGTGGACGCCATCGCGGCGATCACCTCATTGGCGTTCATGTTCGACGACGTCCCGGACCCCGTCTGAAAGACGTCGATGGGAAATTGGCCGTCCAACTCACCGCCGGCGACAGCCCGCGCTGCCGTCTCTATGGCCCCCGCGACGTCTGGCTCCAGCAACCCGAGCTCGCGATTGACGCGCGCTGCGGCCAGCTTGACCAGGCCAAGCGCCCGGATGAACTCATGAGGCATCGGTTGACCGGAGATCGGGAAGTTTTCCACCGCGCGCTGCGTCTGCGCTCCGTAGAGGGCGTCAGCGGGGAGAACCACCTCCCCCATCGTGTCTCGCTCGATCCGCGTCTCGGTCATTCCATGGAACCCCCTGCGGCCCGAGCATCATCTCGCAACGTCGCATACAGGGCGTCCAGCATGCCGCGCACGGTCGGCACCACTTCGGTCAGGGGCACGAACACGGCCTCGCTGGCGGCTCTCAACTTGATCTCCGCCTCACCCTTCCCGAGCGTTCGCGAGCTCACCGACACGCGGATCGGGTTGCCAATCAGATCAGCGTCGTTGAACTTGACCCCCGCTCGCTCCGGCCGATCATCGTAGAGCACTTCGGTGCCGGCACGCGTCAACTCGTCGAAGAGCCGGTCAGCCGCTTCCTGCGGCTCCGTTTCGTTCTCGCCACCGATCCACATCAGTGACACCTCATATGGCGCCACCGAGACTGGCCAGATGATCCCGCGATCGTCGTGGTGCTGCTCGACGATCGTCGCGGATACCCGCCCGGATCCGATCCCATACGACCCCATGACGATCGGGTGGCTCATCCCTTCTGCATCGAGATATTCAGCGCCCAGCGCCTGCGAGTAACGCGTCCCCAACTTGAAGATGTTCCCCACCTCGATGGCGCGCTCGGCCGTCAGTGGAGCGCCGCAAGTCGGGCAGGGAAATCCCGCTTCGGCCGAGGCGATATCGGCGATCACATCCGGCGCGTAGTCGCGTCCCGGATTGGTATTCCGCAGGTGCCAACCAATCCGATTCGCGCCGGCCACGAGATTTGGTGAATCACGGACACTCTCGTCGATCACGACCAGCGCGTTTCGCACTCCGACCGGCGATCCGTAACCAGGTTCCGCGCCAATCGCCCGGATCTCCTCCACGGTTGCCGGCGTGAGGCCACCTTCGCCCGAAGCCTTACGCAGCTTCGTCTCGTTGATGTCGAGGTCACCCCGAATCACGGCGAAGACGAACTTACCGGAGTCACCTCGATAAAACACCGCTTTCGCGGTCTTCGCCAGGGGGATGTCCAGGAAATCGGCGAGGCTCTGGATCGTCGTCGTACTCGGTGTCTCGACCTCTTCCATCGGCAACGGCGCTTCCCCGGTTGCGGGATCGCGCTCAAACGTCGCTACCTCGCGGTTGTCGGCGTACCCACACTCCGGACAGATGAGCACGATGTCCTCACCGTATTGAGAGAGGGCCATGAACTCGTGAGAAGCGCTGCCGCCCATCATGCCGGTATCTGCACCGACGACCACGAATTCGAGACCGGCGCGGCGGAAGATCCGCTCGTACGCTCGCCAGTGGTTCTTGTACTGCTCATCCAATCCGGCCTCGTCCAGGTCCAGGGTGTAGGAGTCCTTCATCGTGAACTCCCGAACTCGAATCAACCCGCCTCGCGACCGCGGCTCGTCACGCCACTTCGTCTGGATGTGGTAGACGAGCATCGGCAGTTGCCGGTAAGAGTTGATCTCTTGCCGCGCCAGGTCCGTAACGATCTCCTCGTGAGTCATCGCCAGGACCATGTCGCGGTCACCCCGGTCCTTGAACCGGGTCATCTCCGGTCCCACCGCATCGTATCGTCCCGATTCGCGCCAGATATCGGCAGGGTGGACAACGGGCATCAGAAGTTCCTGCCCGCCGATGGCATTCATCTCCTCGCGAATGATTTGCTCGACCTTCCGCACCACCCGCCAGCCGAGAGGAAGCAGGCTGTAGATGCCGGCGCCCAGGGGCCGCATGAACGCGGCTCGCAGCATGAGGCGATGGCTGGGCAACTCGGCGTCACCCGGCGCCTCACGCAGCGTTCGGCCGAACATGTGTGACATCCGCATCTGCTGTTGAACCTCACCTTCCCCGAATTTCGTGAGCGTCGCGCCAGGGTGAGGATACCAGCCTGTTAGATGGAGATGTCCCACGTTGACCGGAGAATCAACTCGCCTTCGCTCGCTTCAGATCACCTCCCGCTGCCCGATCTTCGACTCTCGCCGCGATGAATAGCAGCGACGAGAGACGGTTCAAGTAGCCGAGGATCGTGGGATTCACCGCATGGCCAGCATGGACAAGCGCCACGACCTGCCGCTCTGCTCGACGCGTGACCGATCGGGCCACGTCGAGTGCCGCCCCCGGAGTCGATTCTCCGGGCAAGATGAATTCGCGCGGCAGATCGACCGTTGCCGCGAGGGAGTCCGTCTCGTCGCCCAGCCAGTCAACCCGGTCTGCGCCGAAATCGAATGAGGCTGGGCGTAGGTCCGACGTGAAGGCGAGTTCAGCCATGATCCGGTAGAGATCACGCTGCACAGCAACCAGAGCATCGCCTACGCGTCCCTCCGGGGCCATAGATCGAGCCAGACCGATTGCCGAGGAGGCTTCGTCGAGTGCGCCGAGAACATCGATCCGAGGGTCGTCCTTATCGACGCGCGCGCCAAGCAAATCCGTTGTTCCGTCGTCGCCAAGTCCAGTAAAAAACCGCATCATGCCTCACTCTCTAGCCACTGGCCCGCCTCCGTAACGGCGACGCAGCTATCACCCGCCTCCCACCGCCGAGCGATGACACTGCAGCGTTCGTCGTCCGTCAAGCTCGCTGACGGATAGTACGCCACGCGCTCCAGCTCGAGGCGGTCCTGAGGACGCTATTCTCCGTGTGGTAGCATCGACATCCCGGCGCGTCCCGAGTCCCGTACTTCGCCTGGCCGTTCCTCAGTCACGCCAGAAAAAATGTGAGCTACACCCAGCCATTGCCCGATATGCCATTCCAGACTGATGTGAAGGAGCCGATTCGCGTCGGGGTCATC
>JAHWJF010000139.1 GCA_019348515.1 Chloroflexota bacterium
CAGGCCGATCGACATGACCGCCTCGTCCTCCATTCCGTTCCCACCTGAGCGCATCTCACGCAACGCCGGTGCGATCGTCGTGAAGCCTGTTGCGGCACCGCTCTCCTCGTTCATGCCGTCGATCTCGGCCGCCAGGGCGTTCCAGAACGCGATGGCCTGCTCGCCGGCCGACTCGCCAGGTCCCGCCGTGTGACGGGATGGTTGGCGCAACTGGTAGTGGAACCCGAGGGTACCGCGGTAGCCGAGGCAAATAGCGTCCCAACCACTTGGTTCACCGATGACGCAATAGCTCGGTGCATCCCACTCGGCGACGGCTCGCGCGCCGGGAGAGCCGAGGCGTTCCTCACCGACCGCGCCGACGACAGTGACGGACGCCTTGAGACCGCGTGCGGCCGCCGTCGCCGCGGCGACGAATGTGCAGAGCGGCCCTTTGGCGTCGACCGCTCCGCGGCCCCAGAGTTCGCCATTCTCGATGCGAACCGGGATGTGACCGGGAACCGTGTCGATGTGCCCGAGCAGCACGATGCTGCGCTCTCCGGTCCCGATAGTCCCGATCGCGTTGCCGGCGGAGTCGATCCTGGCGCGAAAGCCGCGCGCCTCCATCTGGCGGCAGAGTTCTTCGACTGCCAGTTGCTCCTGGTCGGACAGACTCGGGATCTCGACCAACCGCCTGAGCAGTTCGACATCCTCAGGACTTGGCGTGCCGGTGCCTGGCACCGCAGCGAGCTCAGGCGCTGATGACGAGATCACGGCGATTCCCTTGTCCTTGCGCGTTTCCTTGCAGCGTCAGCCGAGACCAGTCCTGACGATCGTCTGGATGATGTGACGCCTCGACGGAATCCAATCGCCTCTCGACCGCCTGGACGATTGCCCCGGGCACTGTGAGGCCGGAGATCGGCATGGCCTGCCGAAAATCCGGCACCGGCCGCACGTCCCACACGACGGGCCCTCTTGAGTCCAACGCGATCGTGATTGCAACGAGATCCGCTTCCAGTGCGCCAGCCGCGGCCTCGGCCAGCCGTAGTGCGCTATCCGGGACGGTGGTGCCGCTGACCACCTCGAGTGCCGTTGCCACTCCGTCGATGACAATCACGGCTACCACGGATTCTCGACTTGGAGATCCGGCCTGAATCAGCCCCAGTGATCCTTCAATGCCGCCGAGTACCGCGCGGTGCTCCAGAATCGCTTCCGCCGCGTCATAGTCCAGAAGCTCAATCGACCGCGATTTCATCTCTAACGGCAACAGTGTCGCCGGGAGACCCATCTCCGCGACCGCTTCCAGCGCCGCCTCCTCAGATGTACACAGCGCCGTGAAGGGCCGTGGCAAACCGTGAGCAGCGAGCGCCGAGGCGACGTCGAGTCGGTCGCCGATCGCAGCGACATTCGCGCTGAGCGCTGGTACGCCAAGCGCTCGACAGGTCGCGAGAACCGCACGCGCGATCTGCCGGTCCGGATGGCGATCGACGACAAGTTGAGGCACGGGGAAAGGTCTGCCCGACGCCAAGGTAGGGAGAGGACCGACTGGCAGCGGTTCGTCCGCGGGTGGGAAGAGCGCGGAGACGATGCCCGCTTCCGCGAGCGCCGCCATGATTGCCTTTTCTTCCACTCGCGCCCGCGCGCAGAGCACTCCCACCGTCGCCATCGTCGAACCCTTCTCTCGAATCATGACCGTCCGGGGTGATCGTCCGCCGTGACTACTCGCCCCAATCCTCGCCCTCTTCAGGAGCAAGCCCGACGGTAACCGGATTGACCGTGAGCACTTCGAGATCGACGCCGCAGTCAGGGCAGGTGACGATTTCACCCTGCTCGACGCCACTCAGCTCCCATTCGGCCCCGCACTCTGGACAAGTTGCGTTCATTGTTTCTCCTCCCCCGTTCGAATTGATGACGACAAAGCCCTCGCTCTGCCGCTCGTGCCGGCTTACCCCAGCGTCAATAGGAGAACGGCTTTGTGCATGTGCAGCCGGTTCGCTGCCTGCTCGAACACGATCGATTGCGGGCCGTCCGCCACCGCGGCTTCCACCTCCATGTCTCGTTGCATTGGCAAGCAGTGCATAAAGACGGCGTCAGGAAGGGCGTGGGCCATGAGCGTAGCCGTCACCTTGTATGGCGCCAGTGCAAAACGCTTCCCGGGATCGTCCGGCTGTCCCATGCTCTCGTGGACATCGGTGTAGACCGCATTCGCCCCTGAAACGGCGTGCATGGGATCGTTGGTGACGACGATTGACCCACCAGCCTGCGCCGCCAGCTCTCGAGCGCGTTCGACCAGCGTGTGATCGGGCTCGAACTCCGGGGGAGAGGCAATCGCGACACGCATCCCGGCGGCCGCGCCGCCGAGCATCAGCGAGTGGCAGACGTTGTTGCCGTCCCCGACGTAGGCGAGCGCCAGGCCTTTGAGCCCGCCGAACTGGTCGTGCAGCGTCAAAAGATCACTGAGTGCCTCAATCGGGTGGAAGCGTTCGGTGAGCGCGTTGAACACCGGAACGGCGGCGCCACCCATGAAGACGATGAGGTCGTCGTGAGCGCCGAACCGCGCGGCGATGCCATCGACGTAGCGGCTGAGAATTCTCGCGGTGTCGGGCAGTGTTTCGCCGCGAGTCAGCTGTAGCTCGTGGGCGCCGAGAAAGGTCGCGTGACCTCCTAACTGCTCCATACCCGCCTGAAACGCGTTGCGGGTACGCGTGCTGGGGTGTTGGAAGAGCATGCCCAGTGTCTTGCCGGCCAGGTACGGATGTGGCTGCGCGCGCTCGCGCTGGATCTTGAGCCAGAGCGCTGTCTCGACCAGCGCGTCAACCTCGGCTCGTGACAGATCGAGATCAGAGAGGAGACTGCGGCCGCGCAAACCGGGCGCCGCGGCGCGCGCAACCGGGTCATCGATCCAGGAGTAGACCGGCCCGCCCTCCACGCTCACCCCGTAGGCGCCCATCGCAGTCTGCACCACGTCGTCGCTCCTTATGCCACTGTCGAGCAGAGGGTGTGCAGCAGCACCGCCTTCTGCAGATGGAGCCGGTTCTCAGCTTGATCGAAGATGATTGACCGCGGCCCGTCGGCAACCGCGGCTTCAACCTCCTGGTCTCGATGCATGGGTAGGCAGTGCATGAATACCGCGTTTGGCTTCGCGGCGTTCATGATGGCGGTGGTCACCTTGTACGGCGCGAGAGCGACTGCCCGGGTGGCAGCGTCGGTCTGACCCATGCTCACGTGAACATCCGTGTAAACCCCGTCAGCGCCGACAACTGCCACCATGGGGTCGTCGGTGATCACGATCTCAGGGCTCGCTCCGCTCGCCGCGCCGAGCCATCGTGCGTGGTTCACGACATCCGGGTCAGGCTGAAACCTCTCCGGTGAAGCAACGCTGACACTCATGCCCATCGTGGCACAAGCCAGAAGCAGCGAGTGGACCATGTTGTTGCCGTCACCGAGATAGGCGATCTTGCGCCCGGCGAAACCGCCGAATGCTTCCTGCATGGTCAGCAGATCGCTGAGCGCCTGCATCGGGTGGCAGCGATCCGAGAGTCCATTGAGAACTGGGACGGTCGAGGCCGCGGCAATCTCCTCAATGTCGCTATGGGCGGCGACACGGGCGACGATACCGTCGACGTAGCGACTCAGGACCTGCGCCGTGTCGGCAAGGCTTTCACCTCGCTTGATCTGCAGGTCATGAACCCCGAGAAAGATCGCCTGCCCACCAAGCTGGGCCATGCCTGCCTCGAAGGCGACTCGGGTCCGCGTGCTGGGATGCTGAAAGATCATGCCCAGCGACTTACCGGCAAGGTAGCCGTGCGCCTGACCCGACCGGCGTAGCTTCTTGAGGCGGACGGCAGTGTCCAGCACCTCGACGATCTCGTCGTGGGTGAGATCGGTATCGGTCAGGACGCTTCGCCCCTGCAGGCGAGCGCTGATCGTGAAGGTCGGATAGCTGGCTGTGCTGGCGCCGCCGAGCGAGATGGCGCGAGGGGCGACCGCGTCGGTGAACGGGTCGGACTGTGGTTGAACCCAGGTCAGATTGGGCGTCGGGCGCGGCACTGGCTGCGGATCCGATGCGGCGGATGCTTCGAACATGATGAACCCCCTTCGGTTCCTGACGTCGACGGGACGCCCGGCGCCGGCCGGCGCTCCGTGCACCGAATCCGGACCGAAGGGGCGAGAGGCGTCTGCTCCCGCGGTACCACCCTTCTTGCGCCCCAGAGAGAGTCCCCGGTGGTGCGCATCTCTCGGTTGTTCGTTCCGTGGGAACCACCCACCTGAACCTACTTGTCGCGCCGGGCGACGTTCTTCGGCCAGCCGCTCTAGGGCGCGTTCCGGGTGAATCCGCTGCTCCCAGGCTTCCACCATCCCTGAGTCGCTCTCGCGGTTCTCTCCCGTACTCCTCCCCTTCGTCGCGGGGGACCATCGACAAGAAACAGGAGTTGCCTGTTGCTTGTGAACGGTCGAAGTTTGGTTACTGAGTTGTTGGCGGCAGTGCGCTGATCGTTCCGCGGTTTGGCGGCCGTCAGCGCGTCGGACGGGACCGACGAGCTGGCCGCCCGAGCGGAGAGCGGGAGGTTCCCTCCCACCGCCGCCATGTGGTGCTTGTCATCGCGCGACCTCCAATGTCTCTTCCCGCAACCGGCGGTCGCGCTGCGCCGCCACTTTCTGACCGAGTCCAAACAAGCGGATGAACCCTTCCGCATCGGCTTGCCGGTAGACGTCGTCTTCGCCGAATGTTGCCAGATCTTCCCGGTAGAGACCGAACGGCGATTTGCGCCCGACCCCGCTGGCGGTGCCTTTATACAACTTCATTCGCACTTCGCCGGTGACCGGCAACTGCGTGCGGTCGACGAAGGCGTCGAGTGCGGCGCGGAGTGGGGAGAACCACAGACCGTTATAGACCAGATCGGCGTAAGTCAATGCCAGCTCGTCCTTGAGCCGCATCGTGGCCTTGTCCAGCGTCAAGTGCTCCAGCTCGCGGTGGGCCGTCGCCAGGATCGTGCCGCCGGGAGTCTCGTAGACGCCCCGACTCTTCATGCCGACCAACCGGTTCTCGAGGAGATCGATGCGCCCGACCCCATGCTCCCCGCCGATGGTGTTGAGCGCCTGCACGAGTTCCAACGGCTCCAGACGTTGACCGTCGAGAGAGACCGGCCAGCCCTCTTCAAATCCGAGAGTGAGGTAAGCCGGTGTATCCGGGGCCATCTCGGGAGCCACCGTTAGCCCGTAGGCGTCTTCAGGTGGCTCATGCCACGGATCTTCCAGCGCGCCTCCCTCGTGAGAGAGGTGCCAGAGGTTGCCGTCGAGTGAGTAAATTTTGGCGGCGGTCGCCTGTACCGGGACATTGTGCTCGGCGGCGTAGGCAAGGGCATCTTCTCGGGAGCGAATGTCCCACGATCGCCAGGGAGCGATGACCGTCAGATGAGGCGCCATCGCCTGGTATGTGAGCTCGAAGCGCACTTGATCGTTGCCCTTGCCGGTGCAGCCGTGGGCCACGGCATCAGCACCTTCCAGCAAGGCAATTTCGACCTGATGCTTGGCGATCACTGGCCGGGCCATTGAGGTGCCGAGGAGGTACTTTCGTTCGTAGATTGCCCCGGCGCGCAGCGTGGGGAAGACGTACTCGCGGAGGAACTCCTCGCGGGCATCGATGACGTAGGCTTTCGATGCGCCGCTTGCCAACGCTTTGGCCTCGATCTGCGAGAGATCGTCAGGCTGGCCAACGTCGACCGCGGTGGCGATAACCTCGCAGTCGCCGTATTGCTCTTTCAGCCACGGGATTATGCAGGAGGTATCGAGACCTCCAGAGTAGGCGAGGACAACTTTGTTCGGCACTTGGCCGGCGGGCGATGACACTTGAAAAAACTCCCGGTCAGAAGATGAACGCGAACCAGACGCACCCCTGGTGGGGCTGTCGCTGCTAGGCCGAACGGGGAACGCCCGTCCGGCACGTACGGGTTCGGAGGTTCGCGACCGAGAGGGTCGTCATTGAGCGGCTCACCTTTGTGGCATGCATGGCGATTGACATGTCCGCCGTTGGACAAGCGTGACCTTACGAGGAATGTAGAGATTTGTCAAGAGTTTCGGACGGTATCCTGGTCATTGCTCTGCATCACCGGGGTGAGGACTCACCCCTCTACTCCTCCTTTCCGCTGTGGGTACTGCAGTGGATTGCCATTCTCATCGGTTTGCCATGACTGCGTCTGGAAAGCCAGGAATATTGCGGACCAACGTTTTTGGCCCGGCTCGTGGAATATGAGTCCGCCGTCAGCCCACACGCTATTGTCTTCACGGTGTTCGTCACGGTTGCCCTGATTCATGTGCACGTCGTGAATCCCATTGCCTGGCGTGAATCCGAATACCTGGTCGGGTGTCCTGGGTTCGGGACCCCAACGCGTGCCGTAGGCGTGGAGCCGGCTGGTTGCGTTCGCCATTAGGCGATCCACACGAAAATCGAGCTCGTCGACGAGGTCGTTGCGCGGTCCCCGACGGCTGGATGGAATACGCTGCATTTCTCGGCGGTCGAACATGCCACCTCGCTGGTAGTCCAAGGCCAGACCACCCGGACGGGATTGGATGACGCGATCGCCGTCCGCAACGCCGGCCAGTCGCTCAATGATTTCATGCCGAAAGTCATCGTCGGCAAAGTAGAGAAGTTCTGACACGCGGTTTTCGCTCGTTCCCGATCGGGTGTTCACGGCAATGCGAAAGCGCTGCCCACCTGCATCGAGAAGAATCTGGTAATGAGGGCTCTTGCCCCATGTCTCACGCTGCCGATCGATCACACGGCCGGTGAGAACGCAATACTGCCTGATTTTCACGAGACTTGCCCCCACACATACGCTGACCGCCGCGCGAATGATTTCGCGCGGCGGTCATTCTCACGTACTTGCTGTGAAGGTCGGCGTTAGTCGGCGGCGCCCCGGGACGGCTCCGGCTCCGCTGTTGCTGCCCTGGCCTCCGCCTCGGCGCGTGCGGTGACGGCAGCCCGCGGAATGACCTTCCAGAATGAGGCGAGCGTGTTCTCCCAGTCATCGAGAAGTTGTCGCGCATGCCCGCTGCCGGTCAGTGAGTGGTGCCGCTCGATGAGCGTGCGCAATGCGTCGGCGTCCGCCGCGCCTGGCACCGGCTCGAGGATGACCGACTCACCGTTGATCCGTCCGGGAAAGTCGCTCACCGGGTCGTAGACGAACGCCGCGCCATTGGTCATGCCGGCACCGAAGTTGTAGCCGGTGGGACCTAGCACCACGACCAGGCCGCCGGTCATGTATTCACAGCCGTGGTCACCGATCCCTTCCACGACGGCAATCGCGCCGCTGTTGCGGACGCAGAAGCGCTCCCCAACACGGCCGGCAGCGAACAGAGCCCCTCCCGTCGCGCCATAGAGGATCGTGTTTCCGGCAACCGCCTGTGGCGTGTCGAATGGAGCGACACGCGGCGGGCGGATGGCTATCTCACCGCCGGCCATCCCTTTGCCCACGTAGTCGTTTGCCTCGCCTTCCAGTTCGAGGCGCATGCCGTCGACGATAAACGCACCGAAGCTCTGACCGGCGCTCCCCGTGAGGCGGATCGAGACGGTGGCTTCAGGAAGACCCCGCGGATGCCTGACGGTGATCGCGTTGGCGACCTTTGCGCCAACTGTGCGGTTCTCGGTGCGGACGGCGATGTCGATGAGGACCGGGTCGCCATTGACGATGGCATCGCCAGCGAGCTCGATCACACCGTCATCGAGGGTCGCTGCCTGGGCACTCACATTGACGTGCTTGCGCCGCTCGGATTCCGGGGCTGGAGCGGCGAAGAACGGCCGGACATCAAGCATACCGGCGCGGCCAGGAAGATTCTTTGCCGCGAGGAGATCGGTGCGTCCAACAAGCTCGTCGAGGAACCTGACACCGAGCGCGGCGAGTTCCTCACGGATCGCGCCCGCCAGATGCAGAAAGTAATTGACAACTTGATCGGGGGTTCCCGTGAACTTGGCGCGAAGGTCCTCGCGCTGGGTGGCGATGCCGGTGGGGCAGGAGTTGAGGTGGCACTGGCGGGCCAT